>JAZOPW010000415.1:0-6119 GCA_045655785.1 Eubacteriales bacterium | reverse complement strand
TATGTTCGATATCCGCACGCCCATGTCCTTTGAGGCGGCGATGACCTGACCGAGCAGCTCGCCCGGTGTGAGGTCGCGCACCTTGCCGCCCAGGGTGGAGGCACAGAATGCACAGCCCATTCGGCATCCCACCTGCGAGGAAATGCAGATCGTATTGCCATGCTCATAGCGCATGACCACGCTCTCCACGCAGTGTCCGTCGGCAAGCGCGAACAAATATTTTACGGTTCCGTCGATTGCGGAGACCAGCTTACGCTCGACCGTTGGCAGATGCCACACAAAGGCGTCCTTGAGCTTTTGCTGCAGCTTTTTGCCGAGATTGGTCATCTCATCGGGAGAAAGACCGCGATGCAATTGCGGAAACAGCTGTCCCGCGCGGTATTTCGGCTCTCCCGACGCCAGCATCCACGTTTCTATTTCTTCCGGCATCAGCGACAACAGCTCGCGTTTTTCGGTGTTTTCCATTCCTCGGTCTCCTTTCTTCAGTATCTCACGGAATCGGTTCTGTCAGTATGTGAATATTTGGTATTGGGTGGGGTTCTTTTGGATGGGGAAAGGTGTTCGAGTTTTCAAATAGTACAAACTCCATAGCCGCTTTTCTCTTTGAAACCGCAGGCGCAAAGAATAAAAGAAGGCTCGCAAGCTCGCCGCAAATCGCTTCGCGAGTTTGCTCTCAAAAAAGAAACGCCGAAAGAGTATTTCCCCTCGACCTCGCAAGCCTTTGAAAAGGCTTGACCGAAACTTTTACCTAACTGACAAAAGTCGTTAGTTGGATCTGTGTGTTTCTTTTTGTAAAACGGCGAAGTAAAAGCCGTCGGTTCCGTCTACGTCGGGATAGAGTGTCCTCTCACGGAGCAGGCTGAATTCGGAATGTCTATCCAAAAAACGCGCGACGTTTCTCTCGTTCTCGCTCGGCAAAAGGGTGCAAGTCGAATAAACCAGCAGTCCGCCCGCCCTGACGTATCGGCAGGCACTCTCGACGATCGCAAGCTGAATATCGGGCAACGCTTCACTCTTTTCGGGGTCCTTATAGCGCAGCTCCGGCTTCTTCGCAAATACGCCAAAGCCCGAGCAGGGAACGTCACAAAGAACGCGGTCGGCAAGTCCGAGCCACGCCTCATTCGTGTTCCTTGCGTCCCGCGCCTCGGTCTCGATGATCGAGATCCCCAGCCGCTCGGCACCGCTCCTCACCAAGGAAAGCTTGTTCCTGTGCAGGTCACAGGCGATCACGCGTCCTCGGTTTTCCATATCGATCGCCGCCCCGAAGGATTTCGATCCCGGGCAGGCGCAAACGTCAATCACGGTCATCCCCGCATGGGCATCAAGTGCCTCCACGCAAAGCTGTGACGCCTCGTCCTGTACGAAAAAGTCACCCTCCTCAAATCCGGGCAGCGACGCGATCGGCGCACTTGTCAGCTCGATCCCCGTGCGGCTCTCCAACGCCTCGGCGGCGTCGTATCCTGCATCGGTCAGCCGCTTCAACAGCTCCTGGCGCGAAAGCCGGAGGGTATTGACGCGCAGATGCAGGGGCGGCTGTTTTCCGAACGCACAGAACAGGCTTTCAGTGCGCTCGATCCCGAATTCCTCGACAAACAGTCTGCAGATCTTGGGAGAAAAGGAGTATTGCACCGAAAGCCGCTCCACTGGATCCTTTGGCAGGGGGAGATTCTTTTCGGCACGCAAAAAGGCACGCAAAACGGCATTGACAAAGCCCTTTGTCCGCTTGCTTGCAAGTGCCACGGTCTCATTGACCGCCGCATGGTCGGGAACACGGTCAAGATAGGCAAGCTGATAGAGCCCCAAGCGCAACAGGTTACGCGCCTCGGGCTCAATCCGATCGGGCGTGCGGTCGGAAAGCTGTGTGATCCAATGATCAAGGGTCAGCTGACGCTCGATGGTGCCGTAGACCAACGCCGTCAAAAGCCCTCTGTCCGCAGGAGAAAGCTCTCCGCGCTTGATCGCTGTATCCAGCGCAAGATTTGAATATTGCTCGGCACTGCCGCACCTGTTGAGGATCTGCAGAGCCATTTGGCGAACGCTGCTCATGTCTTATCTTCTGCGGTTGTTTGCAATCAAAATCAGACGCAACAGCGACAGAAGCGAGGTAGCAAGTGCCGCAACGTAGGTCAATGCCGCCGCGCTCAAAACCTTTCGGGCGGAATCCAATTCACCCGCATTCAGAATGCCGCAATCCTGCATTCCCTCCATCGCGCGTCTGGACGCGTTGAACTCGACGGGAAGCGTGATCAGCTGGAAGAGCGTAGCAAGCGAGAAGAGCGCAATGCCCAACAGCATGAACAGGTATCCGAAGTCGCCCGCAAACAGCAGGCCGATGAAAAACAGCGGCATAGCAAGTCCCGATCCGAAGTTACAGACGGGAACCATGCCCATACGAAGCTTGAGAAAGGCATATCCCGTAGCATCCTGGATCGCGTGTCCCGCCTCATGGCAGGCAACACCGATGGCGGCGGCACTGTTGGATTGATATACCTCCTTGGAGAGATAGAGCTTTTGATCCTTGGGATTGTAATGATCGGTAAGATGTCCCTGTGTCATGCAGATGTCCACGTCATACAGCCCATTTGCGTTGAGCAGCTGACGCGCCGCCTCGGCTCCCGTTTGACCCGAGTGCGTGCGGACATTTCCGTATTTCTCAAAGGTGCCTCTCACCCGACTCTGCGCCCACAGCGCAAATATCATTGCGGGAAGAACGATCAGCACCGTCCAATCATAATAAAACCAACCAAATAACATATCTTATTCCTTTCCGGGTGTCCGTAAAACGTCACCCACGCAGATCCGTCTGCCGTTGATGAAGTCGACGGCGGACATCCGTTTTTTACCCTCGGGCAAAACGGTAAGAAGCGAGACAGCACCCTTGCCGCAGGCGACCGTGATCCTTCCGTTCGCAAGCGAAGTCACACTTCCGACCGGGGCGTCGGGCGTCTCGGTCGACACCTCGGACGCGATCACCTTCAGCATTTTTCCGTCTGGCGTATGTGTGAAGGCAAGCGGGATCGGAGAAAGTCCTCGGATCAGGTCATGCACCTCGGTTGCCGAGCGCGAAAAATCGATGACGCAATCACTCTTTTCGATCTTTGCCGCATAAGTGGCAAGAGCGTCATCCTGCTTGGTGCGCACCAGCGTACCCGCACGCAGCTCCTTTAAGGTCTCCAGCAGAACGGCGGCGCCGCACTCTCCCAATTTATCATGCACCGTTTCAAAATTATCATTCTCTTCAATGGTGATCTTTTCGGTCAGAAGCATATCACCCGTATCGAGTCCCACGTCCATCACCATGGTGGTGATTCCCGTCTCGCGCTTGCCGTCAATGATCGCTCTTTGCATCGGCGCGGCACCACGGTATTCGGGAAGAAGTGAGCCGTGTACGTTGATGCATCCGTATTTGGGGAAATTCAAGACGTTGGCAGGCAAAATTTTTCCAAACGCCACAACGACGATCAGCTCGGGATCGAGCTTTGCAAGCAACGCCGCAAACTCCTCGGTGCGCAACGTGCTTGGCTGATAGACCGCAAGCCCCTGCTCCTCGGCGTAGACCTTTACAGGCGGCGGCGTCAGTGTGTATCCTCTTCCCTTGGGCTTATCGGGCTGTGTCACCACGCCCACGATATTCTCGCCCGCCTCGACCAGCGCCTTGAGTGAAAACAGCGCAAAGTCGGGGGTTCCCATAAACAAGATCCGCATCATTCCACTTCCTTTATCACGTGGTCGATAAACAGCTTGCCGTCGAGATGGTCGATCTCATGGCAGAGCGCGCGAGCCAGAAGGTCACTTCCCGTGACCTCAAAGACCTCGCCGTTTCGGTTGGTCGCACGGACGGTCACATGCTTGGGACGGCGCGTGATGCCCCAGCGTCCGGGGATCGAGAGACAGCCCTCCTGCTCCTCCTGCTCGCCCGCAAAGGCGATGATCTTGGGGTTGATCAATTCGATCACCTCGCCCGGCTCGACCTCCACCACCGCGATGCGGCGCAGGATCCCGACCTGAGGGCCTGCCAGACCGCAGCCGTCGGCGGCACGCATGGTCTCGATCATGTCATCAAGCAGAGTGACGGTTCTGGGAGTAATCTTTTCCACGGGACGGCAGACCTTACGCAGGATGTCGTCTCCCATTTTCACAATTTGTAATTTTGCCATTTGTTTGCTCCTTTCGGAATAAGGGTATTTATATATCTCACAGATTCGACGGATTGAGGTCGATGCTAAGGGTCATATGTTTACCGATCTTGTTCGAAAAATCACATAAAAGGTCGGCAAGCATGGACAGGGTGCGGCGGTTGAGCCGACATTTGATCACCATGCGCATGCGGTATTTGTTGTCCACGCGGTAAACGGGTGCCTCAAAGGGTCCGAACGTGATCAGCGACACGTCTCGGTACTCACCCTCTGCCCGTGTCTGCAGCTCCTTCGCCAACAGCGTCGATGCCTTGAGCAGCTCACCCTCAAGCGCTCCCGTCAGCGTCAGAAGCGCAATGTCGCAAAAGGGCGGAAAAACCAATAAGCGGCGCATACGGATCTCGCGCTCGTAAAAGGTCTCGTAATCCTGCGCACAGGCAAGACGGATGACATCACTGTCGGGATTGTTGGTCTGAATCACCGCCAAGCCGCCTCTCTTGCCCCTACCCGCTCTGCCGATGACCTGCGTCAGCATCGAAAAGGTGCGCTCGGACGCGCGATAATCGTCCAGATACAGCGATGCGTCGGCAAGCAGAACGCCAACCAGCGTCACGTCGGGGAAATCATGCCCCTTGGTCACCATCTGCGTTCCCAAAAGCACGTCGGCTTCGTGAGCGCGGAATTGCCCCAGCATCTCGTCATATGCAAATTTTGTCGACGTGGTGTCGGTGTCCATGCGCAAGAGCCTTGCACTCGGCAACAGCTTTTGCAGCTCCTCCTCCACGCGCTGGGTTCCAAAGCCCATGCGGATCAGATGCTCCGAGCCGCAGGTCGGACAGATTTTCGGCAACGGCATGCGCTTTCCGCACCAATGACAGACCATGTCACCCTCCGAATAGGTGCCGCGCCTTGTATGGTAGGTCATGGAGACCGAGCAGGACGGACATCTGACCGCCTCGCCACATCCACGACAGCTCAAAAAATGATTGTATCCGCGTCGGTTCAGAAACAGCACCGACTGCTCCCCCGCCTCGGTCACACGGCAAAGCTCGCGCACAAGCTTCTCTCCCAGGGGAGACGTATTCCCTCCCCCGACCTCATGTCGCATATCGGCGATCTCCACGCGCGGCAGCTCCGCGCCGCCATAGCGTCGGGTCAGACGAACCAGCGTGTAGATCCCCTCCTTCGCCTTCTGATAGCTCTCCAAAGAGGGCGTGGCGGATGCCAACAGCATCAACGCCCGATGGTGGGCGCAACGGAAACGCGCAATGTCACGCGTGTGATATTTCGGGTTCTGATCGGATTTATAGGTATGCTCCTGCTCCTCGTCGATGATGATGGCACCGAGGTTGCGGACGGGAGAAAAGACCGCCGACCGCGTTCCGATGACCACGTCGGCTTTCCCGTCACGGATGCGGCAATAGGCGTCATAACGCTCACCTGGCGAAAGCCCCGAATGGATCACGGCAACGCGATCGCCGTATCGGGCGCAGAAAATCGATACCGATTGCGGTGTCAGCGCGATCTCGGGCAAGAGAAGGATCACGCCCTTTCCGCGCTCGAGCAGACGGTCGATCAAAACCGTCATCACCGCGGTCTTTCCGCTTCCCGTCACGCCGTGCAGCAGCGCCGCCTTCGCGTCCTCCGAGAAGGCAAGCTCCGAGATCGTTTCGAGTGCCGCGCTCTGCTCCTCGTTCAGCGTGATCGGGGTCTGACCCACGTATTCCGCCGACGCATAGGGGTTGCGGTCGATCCGTCGCTCACGAATGGCAAGAATCTCCTTTGCGGCAAGATTTTTCAGGGGTGCCTCGGTCACGTCGGCAGCCTGTGTCAGCTCCTGTGTCGTTAAGGGCTCACGCGCCTCCAACAGCACGCGCAGAACGTCCTTTTGCTTTTGCGAGGTCAGGCGTTGCGTGCCGACGGTCTCTCCCGCCTGCAATCTAAGTCGGAGGCCAAGCGGTCTTAGGAAGACAACATTCACAC
>JAZOPW010000414.1:0-5646 GCA_045655785.1 Eubacteriales bacterium | reverse complement strand
GACAGCTGAACGTCCAGCTCGATCCCTACCCGCTTTTGACAGGCAAGCTCAAACGCCGCAAGCGAGTTCTCGGGATTGGTTGCGTCATGCAGGCCGCGATGCGCATATGCGCAAAGCAAGCCGCCATCACTTGGCATTTTGGCGCGCGGACGGACAAGCACAAAAAAATAGATCAAAAGCACGCCGAGCAGTACGGCAAGGACAATGGACAGAACAATCAAAAACGTAACCATACTCAATCCACATCCAGGTGCTCCAAGGCACTCTTCTTTTCCGTAAGTTTAGAATCTCCGTGCTTTACAAACAGCATCGTCACAAAGGAAAACGCAACGAATGCCGTACCGAACGCAAAAAACACGTAGCGCATACCGATCAGATCATACAACAGCCCCGACAGGATGGGAGCCACGATCTGTGCCGCCATGGACGCGGTGTAATAATACCCCGTATATTTTCCAACGTCTCCGCCTTTGGCAAGCTCCACCGCCATGGGGAAGGAATTGACGTTGATGGTCGCCCATCCGATGCCCGCCAGAATAAATACGGGATACATCAGAAATTCGGGCGTTGACGGCGTTACAAAATTTCCGATGAAAAACGCAGAGGTCAGAATCAGAACACCTGCGAGAATGGTCTTGCGTCTGCCAAAGCGCGAGGAGATCATACCAACGGGAATGTAGGAAATGATCGCCGCCGCTTGCGCGATGATCAGCGTAAAATTGAAGTCAAAGCCCAAAATATTCGTCGCATATACCGAATACTTGCTTGTGATCGAGTTGTAACCGATATACCACAGCGCAACCGACGAAAGGATCAGCAAAAGGGATTTCAGCTCCGCACGCGAAAGCTTCCGTCTCTCGCCCGACACCTCGGGCTCGGACGGCGTGCTGTCTTGCTCCAACAGGCGTGACTCCTCTTCCATTTCGTCCGCCCACTTCTTTTCCTTGACACCAATCAGAAATACGATCAGCCCCGCAAGCATGATGGCACAAACCGCGATCACGTATCCCGTGTACTGCATATAGGAATGCTTGGAGGTCGCGAAAACCATACCAAGAACCAAAACCAGAATTCCGCCTGCGGTTCCCGTCAGATTGATCACGGCATTCGCCTTGGAGCGCAGAGGCTTGACGGTCACGTCGGGCATCAGTGCCACGGCGGGAGAACGGAAGGTTGCCATTGCGACAAGCACCACCAGAAGGGTCGCGATAAATCCGATAAAGGGGAGCGGATTCTCAACCGTCAGCGCAACAGTCAGCTCTCGGATCGATTCGGCAAAGACTTCATCCGTCATCGCTCCCTGCTGCATTTCGGGAATGCCCGCAGCGATGACGCGCGCAAGCTGATAATTGTCGATCAGCGTCAGCGCGACAAAGGAAATGATCGCAATGACCGATCCGATCAGAATAAACGGCGTACGCTTTCCGTATTTGGTATTTACCTTATCGGAGAGCGCGCCGAAGATCGGGAGCATAAAGACCGCCAACACGTTGTCAAAGGACATGACCGCTCCCGAGACCGCTTGCGGAAGACCGAAATGGTTGGTCAGGATCAACGGCACGATCGCGTCATACGCCTGCCAAAAGGCGGTGATCAGAAAGAACGCCATTCCAACCAGCAAAACGCGCTTGTAATTTAATTTCATAGCCAAATTCCTCCAATTTATATGGAATGCTTGCATTCAGTATATCATACTTTCAAGAAAAAAGCAACAAAAAAATCTTGGTTGCGGAAACACAAAAATTTTTGTTATAAAACTGCAATTTTTGAATTAATAAAAATCAAAAAAGAGACCTCACGATCGAAAAAACGCAAGGTCTCCTCCTATTAAATTCCTGTTTGTCGCACCGAAGTAAGACAGCCTCCACGCGCAATATTAAAAAGCGCATCAATGCTCGGTTCTTTCGATGACAGTCTTTTTAAGCTCCGGTGAAAGTCGGTTGAAATACTCGCTGTAGCCGCCGACACGTACAACAAGGCTTTTGTGATCCTCGGGATGCGCAATGGCGTCAAGCATTTCCTCGCGGGACAGACAGCTGATCTGCAGCTGCATTCCCCCATTTTCAAAAAAGGAAAGGACAAGCGGCTTCAGGCAGCTCGGCAGATGATCCTTGGCAATACGGATATTGGTGATGGGCGTACCGATGATCCTGTCAAGCGGTAGCTTACTGACCGAATTGAGAAGTGCCGTCGGACCCTCGGTATCGTTTCCGTGTATTGCGCCCAAGGAATCGCAAAGCGGAGCGCCGTTGTCTCTTCCGTCAGGCGTTGCAAGAACCTGCTTGCCTGCATTGACATAGGTCACGAACTGATTGGAAACCGCAAAAAAGTCTCCCCTCGGGTAGCATTTTCTTTGTGTAAGCGCGTCTACCAGTGCGTCTACAAGCCCCTTCCCTGTCAGATCGGCATTGTCATTGTCATTTCCGTAGGTAGGACATTTTTTGCAAAGCGACAGAAGTTCGGGGTCTCTTTCGTCGAGAAGCTCGACAAACTCCTGTTGGGTATAGATTTTTTGCTCATATACCAGGGTTCTGATCGCGTTCAGCGAGTCGATCACGTTGATCACTCCCGCCATGTTGATTACGCTCCAGACCCATCTTGCACCGCCGTTGTTGAACTCGGTTTGGGTGTCGATACAGTCCTCAACAAGAAGCGTACGAACGACCGCAGGGCGATAAAGCGCACGTGTTCTGCGGTATTCATTGAGACGGTCAAGCAAAATTGCGACCTCTTTTCGGATCTCCTTGACCAGGCCCTCGAAAAACCGTTCATAGGTTTCACAGCTTCCAAGAGCGGCTCTCATATAGCTTGAGAAAATCAGCGCAACGTTGATCCCTGCATCGTCCGAGCCGACGTTTGACATTCCCTCAAGCATGGTCTCGGTACAGCCGCCAAAGGCAAGATGGGAAAGGTCATCCTCAGGGATCACGGGCATCAGCTCATGAATCTTCTCCATATATCTATGATAATTGTACATCGCAGGCTGACCGCAGCTTGTTGCAAGCGAGGCAACGCTCTCCTCCCATACCCAATCAGGCATATCGGGCTTTACAAGAAGCTGAAGACTGGGACGTCTGCCGTTATGGATCGCCCGAAGACACATACGGGTGATCTCGTTATAATCGGGGCCAAGCGTGCCTGACCAACCGTCGTTTACGTCAACGTGTCGGAAGAATTCTCTGAGTAGTTCTACGATATCCTCACCCCGATAATACGGAAGAAGGATCTTATCAAGCGGACCGATATCATCACATCCGTCAACGTAATAGATAAAGTTCAGCGAGACCATCGCCTCGTACAGATCCTCTGCCGGTCGGTACGGCACCTTTTCCAGTGCCAGAATCAATCGCTGCGGTGCGTTTGCCTCCTTCAGGTGTGCAAGGCAACGGCGGTGATAGGCGTCGATGCCCTCAAGCAGGATCTGCATGCCTTTTTTGAAGTCGCCATCCTCGAGTGACTCCACGCGTCTGCGATATTCGTCAAGCCCTTCCTTCAGCACCCTCGCATAATTCGGGAAGGAGTGCGTCCAACCCATACCGCCAACCGTGTGCGGACTATCCCGAAAGGTTTTGACCTTTTGCTCCTCTTCACTCATGATCCGATCGCCTTCCTCACTCTTTGCCTTGAGGACACGATGATCGACCTGATAGGTGTTTGCGTAATGAGGGCGTACAGCCAATTCACGGTTGAAAAGAAACATATTCAAGCCACACGGATAGAGCATCCCACCGTCATAAGGTGTCGGTTTTGCCTCCTCCCAGAAACGCTTGAGTGCATTTGAATATCTGATGATGGGAGTCTCGCCTTCAAGCTCAAACAGTCCTGCGGCAAACGGCTCGCCAATCGAGCGGAACAGCTCATATGCATTCATAAACAGATCCCCCTTTTTTCGTATTCTGTGATTACATATTATCACAAAATAATAACCTTGTCTATTGACAAATCATAATCATATATGGTAAAATCATAACAAGGAGGTGAGAAGATGATTCTTCGTTATCAATATTTTACAACAACGCCAATCACCATTCCCAAGCTTTATGCGATCGGATGCGCCCATGACACCCGTGTAACAAGATACGGTCCCTCAAGAAGAGACCAATACCTGATCCACTATGTTTTGAGCGGAAGGGGTGTGTTTAACGGAACCGAGCTGGGACGCGGAGAGGGTTTTATTACGACCCCCGGGATTTTTGAGCATTATTATCCAAAGGATGACGATCCCTGGACTTACCTGTGGATCATTTCCTATGACCGTGAAATGGATCCTATCATCGAAATGCATCATGCCGATCCCGGCACCGGAATATTTCAATTTCAAAACCTGCACGTGGTAGAGGGGGTCGCCAAGCGTCTTTTCACAAGCGAGAACAGCATCACATTTACAAACACCGAAATCACCGAAATGTACCTGAGTATTCTCAATAACTGCGTATGCTCCAAATCAAATGATAAGACCACAAACGCAAAAATGTATTTTGACTATACCGTCAAATATATCTCGACCAATCTCCATCTTCCCATATCGGTCAACGATGTCTGTAGGAAGCTCGGCGTATCCCAACCGTATCTTTATAAGATCTTTCAACAGGAGATCGGTTGCTCCCCGAAGCAGTATATCTGCGAATGCCGACTTGCAGAAGCCAAAAGACAGCTTCGGGAGACCGAATTTACTATATCCGAGATTGCAGCATCGGTCGGATACTCGGACGTGCTTGCGTTTTCCAAGTTCTTTTCAGGCAAGGCAGGATGCTCCCCAACCGAGTTCAGAAAGAACGGAACCAAACAAGATTCTTCGGAGACAGTGCATCTTTACAGATAAAAGATTAAAATAAATGATACTTACATTCGTCTGTACTGATCGGGAGTGACCGAAAAATGTTTTTTAAAGCATTTTGAAAAGCATTTCATATTTTCAAAGCCATATTCCCTTGCGACCTCGCCGATGGTCAAATCCGTGTTTTTCAACAATTCTCCTGCTGCCATAATTCGTTGTCTTTCGTAGTAAATATATGTCGTTATTTTGTACAGTTTCCGATTTTCCTGCGATTTCTTTTACGGGAACCGATTTTCAGGGCGATGTGCAATATATCAAGGAGCGGATAGAGGAGGAACTGCTGACGGCAGTTGTCCCGCCTATGGCAACACCTATCCCGCAGATAACGATTGCGGCAAATCAATTAGCAGTACAAATAGCCGTTTAATCTGTAATTTTAATTGACTTTGTAACAGAATATTCATAGTCAGTGGGGGCAAAATGGGGTCAAATCGGAAACAAAAAATGGAGCCTTTCCCCACTTTGGCTCCTTTTTGCATGAAAAAACACCCGAAATCAATGATTTCAGGTGTCATTTTGGTTGCGGAGGTGGGATTGTTCATTGCCCTCCACCAAATCATAGTCGCCCTTCGTCGGTCGCAGGCGCCCTCCTGTGCGCTCCTTGCTTGGGGGACAGCGCTTGTAAAAAACGCCACACCGTGGCGTTTTTTACTGCGCTACCCACTCCCTCCTCCGCCGCTTTGCGGCTATCGGAGGTCGTGAGGTTCAAATCCCACCTCCGCAACCAACGCAAAGGACACCGATCGGTGTCCTTTTTGCGTTGGTTACGGAAATGAGGTCTGTGCTTCGCGACCTCCGGAGGAGGGAGT
>JAZOPW010000413.1:0-4270 GCA_045655785.1 Eubacteriales bacterium | reverse complement strand
CGCAGTCTTTTTTCATTGGTAACAAACAGATCATCGCCAACCAACATCACACGGTCACCAAGCTTTTGGGTCAACTCGCTCCAACCGTCAAAATCACGCTGATCCAGCCCGTCTTCGATCGAGAAGAGGGGATATTTTTTGGTAAGAGAGACCCAATTTTCGATCAATCCCGAGCGGCTGTAATGCTTTCCGCGCTTGGGAAGATGATAGGAGCCGTCCTCTTGGTACCATTCACTTGTGGCACAGTCAAGCGCAATTTTGACATCCTCTGTCGTGTATCCGCCTGCCTCGATTGCACGGCAAATCAGTTCCAGCGCGGCTTCGTCGTCGTTGAGATTGGGGGCAAAGCCGCCTTCGTCGCCAACTGTGTTGGAAAAGCCTTCGGTTTTCAGAATTTTACCCAATGCGTGGTAGATCTCGCTTCCCATGCGGAGTGCCTCGGAGAAGGAGGACGCCCCCACGGGCGCGATCATAAATTCTTGGATCTCAACGTTGTTTCCCGCATGTGCGCCACCGTTGAGAATATTCATCATGGGAATCGGCAAACGGTCTGCAGACGCACCGCCAAGGTAGCGGGAAAGGGGCAGATGATACCAATTTGCGGCGGCGCGAGCGGTGGCAAGCGAGACCGAAAGAATGGCGTTCGCACCCAAGCGGCTTTTGTTTTCGGTTCCGTCCAGATCGCACAGGATACGGTCGATTTCGGATTGCTCGGAGGCATAGGTTCCGCTGATGGCGGGAGAAATGATCTTTGCAACATTTGATGCCGCATCTCGGACGCCCTTTCCGCCGTAGCGCTTGCGATCGCCGTCGCGAAGCTCACAAGCCTCATAGATTCCCGTAGATGCACCCGACGGGACACTTGCAACACCGACGGTTCCGTCTGCTAAAAAAACAGTGGCTTCAACAGTAGGATTTCCGCGTGAATCCAGGATCTCACGCGCGCAACAACGAATAATTTGCGGTTTGTTCATATGATTATTTCCTTTCGCGGTTTGATATGGATATATACAGTATGGTCATAAGGACTTTGATGTATGCAAAAGGGAAAGTGTTTTTCTATATGTGTTTTGAGGCAAGATCCGTTAGACTTGCTTTTTGACGTATTCCTCTTGTCCCTTCAACCGTGAAAATTCAGCTTTTTCTTCACGTTTCGACTGATTTTTGCATATCTTGACATTGGGAGGTGCGAACTATGCGCAATCAACAACAAAACCAGGAATGCATTGCCGTCATCGGTTCCATGACGCAGGCAATGCATGCGCAGAACGTGCTGGCATCGGCAGCCATCCGCGTGCAGGTCATCAAGGCGGATTCCTCAAAAACGGGACGCGGATGTGCTTATGCGATTTCCTATCCCTGTGTACAGGACGGAAACGTACGAAGTGTTCTGCAAAAAATGGGGGTTACCGTCCGCTCATTTTACCGAGGCGGAGAAGTATGATCTATCTTGACAATGCCGCAACAAGCTTTCCAAAGCCCAAAAGCGTGACCGAGGAACAGGCGCGCTGTATGAGAGAATATTGCGGCAATCCCGGGCGCGGATCCCACAGGCTTGCAATGGCGGCGGCAGAAAAAATATACGAGTGCCGTACAGAAATTTCCGACTTTTTTGGATCTCAAAGTCCTGAAAACGTCGTGTTTACCGCAAATGCAACCATGGCATTGAATATGGCGATCAAGGGACTTTTGCGACAAGGAGATCATGTCCTGATCTCGGATATGGAGCACAACGCCGTGTTTCGTCCTGTTTATAAGCTGGCGAGGGAGGGGTATATCTCCTATGATGTATTTCCGACCTTTGTTTTGGATCCGAACCGTACGCCACAGGATATCTGTCAAGCCATCAAAGCATTGATCCGTCCCCGTACACGTATGCTGATCGCGGCACACGCGTCCAATATTTGCGCTTCTGTCCTGCCGCTTCGGGAAATAGGCGAGCTGTGCCGCGGTCAGGGGATCCTGTTTGTGGTTGACGCGGCACAATCGGCGGGTCATATTCCGATTCACGTGCAGGACATGAGGATCGATGCGCTTTGCGTGCCGGGGCATAAGGGGCTTTTGGGACCGCAGGGCAGTGCGTTCCTTCTGCTCGGTGACGGAATCGTTGCCGATACTCTGATTGAGGGTGGGAGCGGATTTCACTCCTTGGAGGGTATGATGCCCGAGAATGCACCCGAACGGTATGAAGCAGGAACGCTTTCCACGCCTGCAATCGTGGGACTGCTTGAAGGTATTCGAGCGGTTCGACGCATGGGTATAGAACGGATCGGGAAATATGAGTGTATGCTTGCTCGCCACCTTTTGGGACGGCTTTCCGAATTGCCGGGGGTCACGGTTTACGCGCCGCATCATATCGGACCGGTCGTGCTGTTGAATGCCGAGGAGATGAGCGCAGATGTTTTGGGACAGGAGCTTGACCGTCGCGGATTCTGTGTGCGTGCGGGATATCATTGCTCGGCTCTTGGTCATGCGACCCTGCACACTCCCTTGGGAGGGGCGGTTCGAGTCAGTCCCGGTCCCTTTACTAAAAAGGCAGAGATCGATGCCTTTGCCCACGCGCTTGAGGATATTATCAAATAATGTAAAAGGGAAGGCGTTTCCTATAAAAGGATGCTCCTTCCCGTGTTTTATCTGTTCCTGCTTACAGCATCTGATCGGCGCGGATTTTCAAGGAGGGATAGTCTTCATCAAATATCGCGCAGTCCACGCGATCCAGTGTGGTCAGCTGATACAGCGCGGACGTGCCGAATTTTTCATTGTCACAGAGAAAAACCGTCTTTTTTGCCGCTTCCAGCATCAGGACGCGGAGATAGTTTTCTTCGTGATTGGAATCGGTGATCTCGCCGCTCTCATTCAGGCACTGCGATGAAAAAAAGAGAATATCGGGGTGCAGCCGCATCACGGCTTGAAAGGCTTGTTCCCCCGACAGCGCGGCAGAAAGGTTGACCGAGTGTCCGCCTATGCAATGGGTGTCAATTCCAAGCTCGATCGCATGGAGCGCAGTTGACATATTGTTGGTGAAGAGCGTAATATCCTTATGCCTTGCGAGATAGGGAACCAAAAAACTCGCCGTGCTTGACCCATCCAGCATCACGATCTGATGATCGCATAGCAGAGAAGCGGCTCTTTTTGCGATCTTTCGCTTGCCGACCATGTTTTTTGTCATGCGGTTGGAAAGCGAGGGCAAGCGTTCTACCGTTTCCGCAAGCACAGCACCGCCGTGTGTGCGCTGAACCGCGCCCTGCTTTTGCAGGTCACAAAGGTCGCGCCGTATGCTCGATTCCGATATAAATGTCAGCTGAGACAGCTTTTTTACGGTCAGAAATCCGTTTTCTTCCAGCAGATCAATAATCTGTTTTTTTCTTTCATTCGTGCTCATATCATCACCTTTTTTGCTCATATTGATCAAAATATTGCGCATTTATCGAATATAACACCGACTCTTGCGTGAAAAACGCGCGTGTGTTATAATTGTATCATAAATAAAATGCTTTGTCAACAGACGGAAAGGAAAGAAAATGTCTCAATCGATAAATTCTTTAAAGGAATGCGTATTACAGAGCAATCTGGATCTTGTGAAAAACGGACTTGTGACCCTGACATGGGGAAACGCCTCGCAGATCGACCGTGAAACGGGAAGGATCGTCATCAAGCCGTCGGGGATCGCATATGACAAAATGACGGCGGAGGACATGGTAGTGGTTGACCTTAACGGCAACAAGCTCGAAGGCAAGTGGAATCCTTCCTCGGATCTGCCCACACATCTTGCCCTGTACCGCGCATTTCCCGAGATCGGCGGTTTGGTACATACGCATTCTCGTTGGGCAACGATCTTCGCGCAGTGCGGACGTTCTGTTCCCGCGCTTGGAACCACGCACGCGGATACCTTCTACGGTGAGATTCCCTGTACACGCCCCATGACCGACAAGGAGATCGCGGGGGAATATGAGGCTGAAACGGGAAACGTGATCATTGAGACCTTTGCTTCACGTTCCGTAGAAGCGGTTCCCGCCGTTCTCGTTTATTCACACGGTCCCTTTACCTGGGGCAAAAACGCGGCAAAAGCCGTGGAAAACGCCATTATTTTAGAGGAAGTAGCCATGATGGCATGGCATACCCAAATGATGAATCCCGATATCCGCTTACAACAGTCGCTTGCCGACAAGCATTATTTCCGTAAGCACGGCGCAACAGCCTATTACGGTCAGCGCAATAACTCATAAGGAGACAGATATGGAAAACTTTTCCGTAATGCCGGCATCGGCGC
>JAZOPW010000412.1:0-7648 GCA_045655785.1 Eubacteriales bacterium | reverse complement strand
CCCAGACGTGTCAGAAACATCTTCATCTGCTCGGGCGTTGCGTTTTGTGCCTCATCGAGAATGATAAAGGAATCGTCGAGCGTTCGTCCGCGCATATACGCCAAGGGCGCGATCTCAATCGTCCCCTTCTCTACCAGCTTCTGATAGTTTTCGGTCCCCATCATCTCATAAAGCGCGTCATACAGAGGACGCAGGTAGGGATCGATCTTGCTTTGCAGATCTCCCGGTAAGAAGCCAAGCTTCTCCCCCGCCTCGATCGCAGGCCGCGTGAGAATGATGCGGTTGACCTGCTTTTCACGCAATGCGCGAACCGCCATTGCAACTGCCAAAAAGGTCTTACCCGTTCCCGCAGGTCCCACACCCAGCACAATGGTGTTTTTGCGGATCGAATCGACATATTGCTTTTGCCCCACGGTCTTTGCCTTGATAGGCTTACCGCGCGTGGTAACACAGATGCAATCGTCCCCAAGCTCGGCAAGGGAATCGCCCTCACCCGCTCCGACCATATCGATGGCGTATTGCACCGTCTGCTCGGTCAGGACGTCGGTTTTGTCGGAAAGGCCGTGCAGATATTCCACGCACTGTGCGGCGGACGCCACTGCATCGGCATTCTCTCCCTCGATCACGATCGAATCTCCCGATTCACTTTCACGGTTGCGCATGGTCACCGAAAAATGCTCCTCGATCAAACGAGCATTACAATCGAAGTTTCCAAATATTTTTGCTGTCGCGTCTGCGTGGTGCATCTTGATGAGTTTACGGTTCATATTTGCCCTTTCACGGTGTTACAAAAATTTCAAATTCGGATTGTACGGCAATATCCTCGACACAGGAGAGTGTACACTCCAGGATCAACGAGGTCTCGCCCAATTCCGTGCGGATCGTTTTGCTCAAAAGCTGTGTGTCGGAGGAGAGTGCCGCAAGCTTATATTCAAGTTCGGCATACGCCAATGCGAGAGCCTCCTCGGGAGTGCGCGTCCGTTGTACCGTTTCGTATGGCAGTGCATAAGAAAGGCTGATACAGACGGGAATCCTGCCCTGACCGAAGAGATTCAGATCCTTATCCTCTTTTATTATATCACATGTCGAGTCTGTATTTTTATTGAATTTGTAAATATTTAAAGAAAAATCAAAAAAATTCAAAATGATTTCTTCACATTTTGGTTCCAAATAGCATTTTTCGGTCTCAATTAAGGGAATTTCAACAGTGAGCGTGCGCTCGGTGCGTGCAAGCACCTTTCCCGAGGCACGTGTGAAGCGGTAGCCAACCGTATTGCTGTCGTACACACCGCTGACCAAAAGCTCCCCCGCCTTGACCGCCTGTCCTTGCTTGACCACACAATTGCCGCGATAGAGCTGGATCAGCTCGATCTGTCCGTCACACGAGGCAATCAGATTGGCGGGACGCGAGAGATCCTCCTTTGGCGGTGCCTCGGTATGCTCTATGACCTGTATCTTTGCCACCGTCCCATCCAAATAGATCGAGATCCATGAAATCCGATCCGAAGTCATCAGCACCCGATTTTCCAGCTCAGACGCATGAACGTGCGGGATATAGCTTCCCACGAAAAGACCGCATTCCGCAAGCGCTGCACGCACCTCCGATTCGGTCATGGTTTCATTGCCCATCACACGGATATCCCAAACCACTCTTCCCGATAAAAAAATCAACACCGTTGCCAAAAGAACGCCGACCGCAAGCCCTGCACGGTGCCTGTGCTTCCAGATGAGGTGCGGAAGTCCGCCTCCCTGCAAGATACGGATCCGCACGCCCTCGGCTTGGGCAATCTGCAAAAGCCGTTTTGCAGACCTGTATGATGTTATAAAGGAGATGGCGCCGTCCTTTTCATATCGGAAGCTCACGTAAGTGATCTCATTCCGAAGACAAATATCCATCACTGCCGTGCGGCTGTCGGCATCTGCCTCGATCCTTCGGTATCCAAACAAAAAAAGCGTGGGATTCATCCTTTTCCCCCTCTGACATGGCTTTGTGTTTCCTCGGCAAGTGCCTGATACAGCACGCCGCCCACATCCCCTTCTACCGTAACGCAGCCCGCCGAAAAGCAGGTACAAAACAGCCCCCTTCCCAATACGGAAAGCTCGCGTTTTCCAAGCTGCAAACGAATCTCACACGGTGAATACAGTAAAATTTTTCGGCAACCGTATACCGTCACGCCATACTGTCCTCGGATCACAACGGTTTCACTCCGTCTCTGTAAGCCGCCGCTCCCGTACCGTGCGACAAAGCGTTTTCGAAAATTTTGCTTTTCCTCCTGCATCTGTCCTACTCCCTCCCTGTCATAAATGATCTTAATTTTGCGTAAATTGCAACAGTACATTCCATATTTATGCAAAAGAGGTGCTTACAATGACTCTTCATCACATATCCGAAGGGCAAAAAAAAAGGCGGCACGCCCTGACTCCCACAGAGGTGACCTTCGGTCTCTTCTCCTTTTTTTGTCTGCTTCTGATCCTGCGGAATTCGGATGTTGCCATTGAATATATGAGTCGGGGACTGCTTTTGTGCGCACGGAGCGTCATTCCCTCACTCTTTCCCTTTATGGTGCTTTCCGAGCTGATCGTATCGGGAGGGATCGGAGAATCGATCATCCGTCGGATCGGAAAACCATTTTGCCGCCTGTTCGGAATCTCGGAGTCAGGCTGCTGTGCCGTGTTGCTTGGCATGCTGTGCGGCTTTCCCATTGGCGCAAGATCCGTCATTGCCGCATATAAAAAAGGGGCGATGACCAAAGAGGAGGCAGAGCGGGTTTTGGCATTTTCCAACAATCCTTCCTCTGCTTTTCTGATCAGTGCCGTGGGAGTCTCGCTTTGGGAAAACCGTAGCTTTGGCATCGCGCTTTACGCCACTGTGTTGTCGGCATCCTGTCTGACGGGAATCCTGCTTCATCTTTTGCATAAGACAAGACATGCCGTATCTGTGACCGAAAAAAGCCCTTTTCGATCCGCAAGCCCACACCTCAAGGGTGCCAAGCTCTTCACCGAAGCGGTAAGATCGGCAAGCGGCAGTATGCTCTTGGTCTGTGCCTACGTCATCTTTTTCTCCACATTGGTGGGAACACTCAATCTGGTTCTGGGAACATTGAAAGCCCCCTTATGGCTCTCCACCTTGCTTTTTTGCGTATTTGAGCTTTCGAGCGGTGTCAGCCAAGCATCCGCAATCGATCCGCCCTTGCTTGCCGCACTGTTGTGTGCCTTTTCGGCAGGTTGGTCGGGACTTTCGGTGCATTGTCAAATTCTTTCGGTATGCGACGGAACGGGACTTTCTCTGCGTCCGTACTTCCTTTCCAAGATACTTCAAGGAATCCTTGCGATGCTTCTTTTCGCTATTCTATTACATTTCTTCCCCGATCTGACCATTCCCGCACAAGGGGTGTGAACATACATGGAGCACTTTGGGTGGCGGTACCAAAGTGCTAGCGAGAGCTATTGTTGATCCAAAGCGCAATGAAGTAAAAAATACAGATATAAAAATTGTTTTAAAAGTTCTTGAAGGGGTGTTGGGGAACTTCTTTCATTAAGTTCCCCCACAAAAATAATCATTCTAAATTATTCCACCGTAACCGATTTGGCGAGATTGCGGGGGCGGTCGATGTCACAGCCGCGAAGAGCCGCTGTTTCGTAAGCGAGAAGCTGAACGACCGTAAGAGAAGCGAAGAGAGTGGCAGCAGGCGACGTAATGGGAAGCAAAACCACTTCATCGGCAGAATGTCCGGGATTTTGTGCATCCTCACGGCACAAAAGGATCACCTCTGCACCGCGGCTACGCACCTCGCGTACATTGCTCTCCGTCTTATCGTAAAGAGCCGCCTCCGTAGAAATCGCGATAACGGGGGTTCCCTCCTCGATCAAGGAAATGGTTCCATGCTTGAGTTCTCCTGCGGCATATGCTTCGCAATGGATATAGGAGATCTCCTTCAGCTTGAGCGCCCCCTCCTGCGACATGGCGTAATCCAATCCGCGTCCGATATAGAAGATGTGATCACACTTTGCCAAGCCCTTTGCCATAGCGCGAAACTCTTCGGTCTTCTCCAGCATAGCCAAAATCGCAACGGGAGCGTCCTCGGAAACACTGCGCACGATCTCACGCGCCTCGTTGTCCCCAATTCTGCCACAGCTGTGCGCGATTGCCGCCGCAATCATATAAAGCACCGACACCTGTGTGCAATAGCCCTTTGTGGTCGCAACCGCGATCTCGGGACCCGCATAGGTATAAATACGGTAATCGGCTTCACGTGCAATGGTCGTCTCTACCGCATTGACAATGGCGAGCGTGGGCAAGCCGACCTCCTTCGCATAGCGCAAAGCCGCAAGGGTATCGGCGGTTTCGCCCGATTGGGAGATGACAACAACCAGGGTGCCGTCCACCGCGATCGGCGGATGATAACGATACTCGGATGCAATATAGGAAGCCGTGGGAACCTTTGCGACCTGCTCGATGATACCGCCGCCCACAAGACCCGCATGGGTCGCCGAGCCGCAAGCAACGATTTGAATATTTTTAACGGTTGCCCAAAAATCAGCAGGGATTCCGTCTGCCGAAAAATCAGGCAAGCCGTTGCGGATACGCGGAGATACCGATTTCTTGATCGCCTCGGGTTGCTCATAGATCTCCTTGAGCATAAAATGCTCGTAACCGCCCTTTTGTGCCGACTCGGGTGTCATGGTCGTCACGCTCCAAACAGGCGTCACACAGACTCCGTTTGCATCGAAAAGCTCGGCAGAGGTAGGTGTCAAATGCGCGATCCATCCCTCTTTCAGAATGTGATATTCCTTCGTGAAGGGCAGAAGCGCTGTCATATCCGATGCAAGATAGTAGCCGTCCTGTCCCTTTGCAAGGATCAAGGGGCTACCGCAACGGATCGCCCATACCTCACCCGGGAACTCATCAAAAAGGATTCCAAATGCATAGGAACCCGTCATACGGGAGATCGCATTGCAAATTGCCTCCATCGGATCGTTTGCCGTTTCGTAGCACGCGTTCAGAACTGCAGCGGCAACCTCGGTATCGGTTTCGGACAGGAAAGCAACGTCCTTTGCCTGCATCTCATCCTTGAGTTCCTTATAATTTTCAATAATGCCGTTGTGGACAAGCACCACACGTCCCGCACGGTGCGGATGTGCATTGATGTCCGAAGGACCGCCGTGGGTTGCCCAACGGGTATGACCGATCGCACAGTGACAGTTGTCGATCGGATCCTTCTCCAGCATTTCCTCCAGCGAGCCGATCCGTCCGCGGCATTTCACGGTTTTGACACCGTCATCGGTTCTTGCGGCAATTCCGACCGAATCGTAGCCACGGTATTCCAAGACAGAAAGACCCTTCGTAATCTTCGGGACAGCGTTCTCACTTCCCGTATATCCAATAATTCCACACATAATAATTGTTCCCTTTCTCTAAAAATAGGCGCACAAAAAGGACTGTTCTCTTCAAAGCTTTTCGGAACAGCTGAACACCTGAATTTTTTGAACAGGGATTGTTTTGCAGTCACCCGCATATTTGACCTGTTTTTTACGATGCCCTCGGCACCGGAGAAGCATCCGCCGAATCTTCGATCACTTCTCTCCTCGTTAACCCTGCTTTATCACGTACAAAGAAGGGTCTGGCGCTATCATTATCCTGATTTTCGGAAGGATTTCGTACTACTGTTTTTGAGGCGTATCGGCAACATCAGTCCGCTCGCTTGGTTACGATGCGATCCTGTGCCTTATAAATACTGTTCGACGGTACGTATCCGCGCACACAAGAGAGCGGATAAACGTTGGAGTGGCAACCGATGACGGTTCCCGGATTGAGCACGCTGTTGCATCCGACCTCAACGAAGTCGCCCAGCATCGCACCGAATTTTTTCCGTCCCGTTTCGATTCTTTCACCATCCGCAACAACCATAACAAGCGTTTTGTCGCTCTTGACGTTCGATGTAACCGAGCCCGCCCCCATATGAGACTTGTAACCCAGAATCGAATCTCCCACGTAATTGTAATGCGGAACCTGCACGCCGTCAAACAAAATACAGTTTTTCAGCTCGGTGGAGTTTCCCACCACGGCTCCCGCGCCCACGATCGCACTGCCGCGAATAAACGCGCAATGACGAACCTCGGCTCCCTCACAAATGATGCAGGGTCCTCCGATGTATGCGGTGGGCGCGACCTTTGCGGTCTTTGCCACCCAAACATCCTCTCTCACGCGGTCATACGTATCCTCGGGAAGGCTCTTGCCAAGCTCCGTAATATAATCGGAAATGGCAGAGAGTGCTTCCCACGGATAAGCATAGCGAGAAAGGAAGGGATATGCAATTGAATGCTCGGGATAGCGGTACAAAGCCGTTATTTTCAGTTCTTCCTTTTCGATTTTCATAATTGGTTTCCTTTTTTCGGAATCGTTTGTTCGGGCTCTTTGCGGTCAAGCCAATCCTTCGGATCGGATCACTTCCACGACCTCATCCGCACAGGACGCACACATACCCTCTGTCGGAGATTCGACCATCACTCGCATCACAGGCTCGGTTCCGCTCTCACGGAGCAAGATGCGACCCGTGTCCCCAAGACGCGCGCGCACCTCCTCTACCGCACGGCAAACACGCTCATTTGCCTTCACGGCAGCCTTATCCGAAACACGGATGTTCCGTGTGACCTGAGGCAGCATGCGAACCGGCTCTGCCAGCTTGGAAAGCGGAAGCTTTTTGCTGATCACAGCCTCCATCAGCTTGATCGCCGTCAGAATTCCGTCACCCGTTGTGGCATACTTGGAAAGGATGATATGTCCCGATTGCTCGCCGCCGATGCAATGCCCGTTTTGTTGCATATTTTCATACACAAAGCGGTCACCAACGGTGGTCTGCTCATAGCGGATATCAGCCGCATCCAATGCGCGATAGAGTCCGAGGTTGGACATAATGGTCGTGACAACGGTGTTGTTGGTCAGATTGCCGTTCTGCTTCATATAGGTACCCAGAACGTACAGAATGTGGTCGCCATTGATGGCGTGACCGTTTTCATCCACCGCGATACAGCGGTCGGCGTCACCGTCAAACGCAAAGCCGATGTCAAGACGGTTCTCCTTGACATACTTTGCCAGCACCTCAATGTGGGTCGAGCCTGCGTCACGGTTGATGTTCAAGCCGTCAGGATCGGCATTGATGGTGTAGGTCTTTGCACCCAGTGCGTCAAAAACACTCTTTGCGATCATCCATGAGCTTCCGTTTGCACAGTCAAGTCCAACGCGGAATTGCTTAAAGGAGTAACGCGAAAGCGAGATCAGATAGCCGATATAACGGTTTCTTCCCGCTGCGTAGTCCACGATCTGACCGAGATCTGCGCCTGTCGCAAACGGAATGTCGGGAGTGGTAATTCCCAACGCGTCCAATTTGCCGTCCAGGTAAAGCTCGATCTGCTCGATGGTCGCGTCGTCAATCTTTTCTCCGCGACTGTTTACCAGCTTGATGCCGTTGTCATAATAAGGGTTGTGGCTTGCGGAGATCATGATTCCGCAGTCAAAATCGTCACCTGCTACCGCGTACGATACACTGGGTGTTGTGGTAACGTGCAGCATATACGCGTCGGCGCCCGAAGCGGTCAAGCCCGCAACAATGGCATACTCGAACATATAGCTGGAGCGTCTGGTATCCTT
>JAZOPW010000411.1:0-3012 GCA_045655785.1 Eubacteriales bacterium | reverse complement strand
GTGCGTTCTGACCCTGCTTTTCCTCTACGAGCTTGAATGCATCGTAAACGATCGTCTGGGCAACGCCTTTTTTGCCGTCGTACATTACGTTGTTGATCAGCTTAGTTACCAGCTTGGAACCATACAACGGATCCGGCAATACGTCTCTTTTGGTAATACGACCTCTTCTCGGCACTGTACTTCCCTCCTTCATCAAAATTATGAAATCATTGGTACTCAAAAGCATACTTCTGTAAGCGCACGTCGGGTGAACATAAACATTAAATTTACGAAATACACGTCAGACGGGCCAAAGTGCTTTTTAGTTGTGTTTGGGGACTTTTCCCCGTTGGCAAAGACTGAAATTACTTCTTCTTTGCTCTCTTTGCGCCGTACTTGGAACGGCTCTGGTTACGGTTTGCAACGCCCTGTGCGTCAAGAGAACCGCGGATGATGTGGTAACGCACACCGGGGAGGTCTCTTACACGACCGCCTCTGATGAGAACGACCGAGTGCTCCTGCAGGTTGTGACCGATACCGGGAATGTAGACGGTTGCCTCAAGTCCGTTGGTCAGTCTTACTCTTGCAATCTTTCTCATTGCCGAGTTAGGCTTCTTCGGGCTGGTGGTAGACACCTTTGTGCAAACGCCTCTCTTTTGCGGTGCAGACTGATCGATGGCACTGTTCTTCAGGGAGTTGAAGCCCTTTTGGAGAACGGGAGCCTTGGACTTGTAAACTTTTTCGCCGCGTCCTTGTCTGACAAGCTGGTTAAAGGTTGGCATTCCTCAATTTTCCTCCTTCTTCCGAAATTTAATGTTTATATACAGACACCCGACCCATGGGTCGCGTGGATCTGTCAAAAAAAGAGATCGCAAGGCGTGTCCGCAGCACGATCGCATCATGCCGATGGCATAGTACGGGCATATCCGCCTGCAATTACAGTTTATTATATCATTCCCAAGCGATTTTGTCAAGATGCAAGATTCTCAACCGCAATTTTCTCCCTTTTGCACAAAACCGCCGATGTCGGAATAGATTATTTGCCATATTTTTTGCCCATATTCAAGAAAAAAATAAAAACACCGAGAACAGAGGGAACGAATTCAGTAAAAAGCATCCGGCCTCCCCGCTTTATGATCTTTACCCGAGCCTTCTGTCAAACCCAAGATAGCGTGTTCCTTGAAAGGACAGCACACCCTCATCGCCCTCAACCAACAAACCGAACTCACTTCTTGGTACCCTAAGCTCCATGCGATCCCCACTCTGCACCTCAAAGGTGACATAATAAGAGGTCGAGCTCGATGTATGCACATGCCCACTATGATTGTGGTGATGGTGGCTCGTATGAGAGCGCTTATCCACAATCCTTGCGTCCACCGTCAATCTCGGTGAATTGTTGTTGTTGACCCATTCCCCAATGTTTTTCACAAATACGAAAATAAACATTCCGAAAACGAGAAAAAACACAAGATAAAACATAGCTTCCATAATAGATCTCCTTATCAAAAACAAAATCTACACAAGAGAGTGCGTAAAAATCCTCCTGCGTATCCATCCGTCTGACAAATTAGAATATTATTCTCTTTCAATTACTTTCTCACAAGGCTCTGTATCGTGAATTCGATAATTTTTTGGGACGATCCAACCGTTGTAAATTTCTCCGTTTGGATACATAACCAAGCTATCTGCTTTGTTTTCCCGTAGGCTGCCTTCCTTTGGAAAAGGCTTCATATGACTTACGATGCCACACGATTGCCTGACCGTCACATTTATCCCATCTATTAAGAAATTTTGATTACAACCTTCTACATAAGGATTTTCATGAATTCCCTCAAATATATTTTTAGCAAAGACAAAGCCCGTGTTTTCAAATTGCAATTCGGAAAATCTGATCCACTTTATACCCATGTTTTTTGAAAACTCAAGCATTTTGTGCATTTTTTCTTTTGTGTTGATGCCAGAATCCAATAAAATGGTATTAAAACGCACAGGCACTCCGTTGCTTTGAAATTCATTGATATATCGTCTTAACGTCTCAAAGGGAACCTGCGTTTGTAATATTTTATTATTTTCCTCTTCCAAAAAGCTGTGAATTGAAATATTCAAACCGGTAATATATGGACTGATTTCTTTTACACTTGTCTGATGAAAGGAACCTCCATTGGTTGTAATATAGATCTCATTCTTTTTTAAGCCCTTAAGCAACCTTTCCAAATACGGATAAGCAAATGGCTCTCCACCTAAAACCAAAACGGTTTGGTACTCTTCCAATGAGTTTGCTTTATCGATTATATTTTCAACGGAAGTCATGGATGGCTTATATCCGTCTCTCTCTATGCAAAAATAGCAATTACCCGGGCAATCATTTGTTATTTTAATATTCAAGCACTTGCCGTATATTCCGGCACATTGGTTGTTTACCATAGCTCTTCCTCGCAAATTCGTATTTACCGGTTAGATTATACCACACTTTCACAGATAAATCAAGGCGTAGCCTTGTGTACCTTAATGATGTATCGCCTACGGCGATATGATGCATTTGCTTCGCAAATATGATGTTGCGCCACTTCGCGCCGCAATGATGCGATGTTTGCCATCATGTGCCGTCAGGCACACATCATTCGCGCAGCGAACATCATTAGGCGAAGCCGTCATCATTTGCCGAAGGCAAACATCATTCAAAAAACGCACCTTTGTCGGTAGACAAAAGTGCGTTTTTTGTTGGTGGGAGATGGTGGATTCGGACCACCGAAGCGAAGACGCAACAGATTTACAGTCTGCCCCCTTTGGCCACTCGGGAAATCTCCCATATGAAAGATCCACACGTGTGGATCTTTTGGAGCTGGTGAACGGAGTCGAACCATCAACCTGCTGATTACAAATCAGCTGCTCTGCCATTGAGCCACACCAGCGAACGTTTCGGTCCGCTTCGGAACAGGAATATTATAGCACACCCGATCCGGTTTGTCAACCCCTTTTTGCAAAATATTTTTTTCTTCTTTTTTCCTGCTCCCACGGGCGTTTTTTATCGGG
>JAZOPW010000410.1:0-2321 GCA_045655785.1 Eubacteriales bacterium | reverse complement strand
AACGACATCTCCTGTATTTAAAGTTGAGCACGCAGACTCATCGAGCATTTTTTCGAAATTTTCATTCATTTCGGTCATGGTTTTATATACCTCCTCTATTTCATCGCTTGGCGTCGATGCGCCTGCGACGATTCCAATGTGATGGGATTCAGACAGCATGCTCCGATCCAATTCGGAAGCGTTTGCGATCCAAACCGTTTTGCCGCAATTTTTACGGCAGATTTCATACAGCTTTGCTGTGTTAGAGCTTTCCCGCCCACCGATCACGACCATAAAATCGCATGCCTTCGCAAGCTCCGCCGCCTCGGTCTGTCTCATTTCAGTCACACTGCATATTGTATCAAAAATAATCGCGTTTGTATATAGGTTTTTCAATTTTTCTTGAGTTTGGTGCCAAATGCCCAAATTTTGGGTCGTTTGAGCAACCATAACGGGCGTTTTTTTGTGCAAATTGTCCTCTTCGCGTTTCAAAAGCGAGGATTCCAATTCCTCTGCAGAGGAAAAAACATACTTTTCGCCCTCGAAGCAGCTCATAATTCCGATTACCTCCGGATGATTTGCCGCTCCGATCAAAATGAAAAAATTCTCCTCGGTGTCGCACTCACGCGCGATCTTATGAATCTTCTTGACGTAAGGACACGTACAGTCGATCCAATCAAAATACGGATTTGCCTTTGCCGCCTTTTTCAGCAAGGAGACCGTTTCCTTGGGGCATCCGTGTGCGCGCACCAAAACCTTAATGGGATGCGCTTCATCCGCACTTTTTGCAATGGCTTCGATGTCAGCGGTATCAATTGCCTCCACGCCGCGACGGCGCAAGGACTCATTATAGGTCTCGTTGTGGATCAAATGCCCCAACGTATAGATCCGCTCGCCCTTTTGAGCCTTCTGCAATGCTGCCTCCAAACGGTCGGTAGCGCGCTTTACTCCAAAGCAAAAGCCGGCGTTTTCGGCTACGGTTACGTTTCTGCTCATGCTCAAGACTTCGCCTCAACACCCAGCTTCTTTTCAATCACACGCAAAATCTTTGCGGTGCATTCCTCGGGCGTCATCCAAGAGTTATTGAACGGAATGGCATCGGGAGCCGCAACGGCAGGCGCGATCTCTCTGGTGCGGTCTGCGCGGTCGCGCATTTTCATATCGAAAAGCACGTCCTCGTATTTGCACTTAATCCCCTTTGCATTCAGCTCATCACAGCGGCGCTTGGCGCGGCATTCAAAGCTGGCGGTTAAAAAGATCTTGACGTCGGCATCGGGCAGGATCACGGTTCCGATATCACGGCCATCCATGATCACGCTGTTTTTTTGCGCGATCTCGCGTTGCGTATCCAGCAAAAAGGCACGCACAGCGGGAATCGCCGAAACAGCAGACGCATACATCGACATCTCGGGCGTACGGATACGGTCTCCCAGATCCTCGCCGTTCAGATATACGAACTGCGCACCGTTCTCATATTTGATTTCAATTCGGATTTCAGGAAGCAATTTTTCTACCGCTGCCGCATCCTTGGGATCGACATTTTTCGACCGAACATAGTATCCGATCGTGCGGTAAAGAGCGCCCGTATCCACATAAATGATACCCAGCCGAGCAGCAAGCGCCTTTGCAACCGTTGATTTGCCTGCCCCGCTGGGGCCGTCAATAGCTATCCGAATCATAGAAACCTTCCTTTTACTTTTTATTTTTTCTCACCGTATGCGGCGTTGGTTCCTGCCAAAACCGCGGTGGAAAATGCAATTTGAAGATTAAAGCCGCCTGTGTAGGCATCTACGTCGATGATCTCTCCCGCAAAGTAGAGCCCCCCAATCAGCTTGGAGCGCATGGTTTTGGGGTCGATCTCTCCCACGCGGACTCCGCCACGGGTAACGATTGCCTCGTCGATCGGGCGGAAGCCGTAAAGAGGAATGCGTATTCCCTTCAAGACCTGCACCATCCGTTCACGCTCCTCGCGTGTCACAGAATTAATCTTTTTTCTCGGATCGATCTCACAAAGACGAATAAACGGCTCAATCAGCTTTTGCGGCAAAAGATCGTCCAATGCGTTGATAAAATCGCGATTCCGATACTTTTCAAAATCGGAACGGATGCGCGCATCAAGCGTCTTTTCGTCAAGCGCGGGCTTCAAATCGATCCTTGCCTCGTATTTTCCAGGGCAAATATCCGAAAGATGCGCCGACGCCGAAAGGATCAAGGGTCCTGTCAACCCAAAATGAGTAAACATCATTTCCCCGAAATCCTCGTAAACCCTTTTCCCTGTTGCCGCCTCTACCACCGTCAGTCTGACATTTTTAAGTGACAGACCCAAGTCGGAGGCCAAGCGG
>JAZOPW010000409.1:0-13327 GCA_045655785.1 Eubacteriales bacterium | reverse complement strand
AATCAGCGTGTCCGCTTGTATGAACATCTACCTTTCTGTACCCATCAATGAATGTCTTGACTCGTTCTTCATCAAGATAGCCCTTCCACATAGAGTAGATGATTAATGGATCATCGTCTTTGAACTTGTCCATGATTCTTTTATGTGAGGGATTACCTGCGCGAACCAACATACAAAAGCCGTGCTTTCGGAGCTTCTCATCTAAATTCGCGCCGTAGATACATAGTCCTTCGCATTTATATAGGTCGCTCTTAAGTCCAGCCGTGGAGCTAATGTAATCCACAACTTCCTTTTGATATTTATCGCACAAAAGATATCTGCCTCTCGGTCGGGCTGCACAAACCGCTGCAATTCTATCTATATTCGTAGATGAGCATATAAGGAATGAGTATTTGTTCTCTGTAATGAGTTTGTTTAACTCTATTTTGATATCGTTTTCAGTAATTGGTTGTGTTGCAGTTCTATTGAGGGTTGTTCCTTCGCATATGACAACATCCACGTGCTTCACAAGCTTTTCCAAGACCTTTTTCACGCCCCTACCACGGAAACCGTGTGTTCTGAAATCGCCGGTGTGTAATACTTTTCTTCCGTCCGCTTCAATCAAAAACATATATGCATCATATGCCGAATGATCGACAGAAAAAGGAGTGATTGTAATATCTCCGATTTTGAAGGTCTTACCTCCATTAAAGGTCAGAATATTACCGAGAAAATCATCATTGAACGTTTTAGTCTTGGAATTTAGGATTGTTAGAATTTGCTTTGCATCTTCGCCCATATACAAGGGTATGCTTGGCAAAATTGTATCCATCAAACCAATATGATCTCCATGATAATGGGAAAATATCACCGCATTGCACATAGGAGTTCCACTTGTCACGCCGCTTATATCAAGAGGACGGGCATTGTCTGCATCCAATTCAGCTCCAAAATCGATGATGATGCGAGTTGTATTCGTTTTTATTTCCGTAGCACAACCACCGATTTGGTGTGTACCCCTATGAACAATAATAGTCATTTTTCACCTCAATGTAGTTCTTCTAATTCTGAAACAGAGCGTAACTCGTACTCGTTTCGTAAACGAAACAATATATGCATCAACACCTCGGCTTCATGGAATTTGCTTGGGATTTCTGTTATATCAATTCCTATAGCCGGCGCACACATTGTTAGTCTACTTGGGAGAGAAAACAATTGGTTGCCGTATAACTTCCTGACAAGATAGAACAGATTAAGTCTTGGCTTCGTATTAATCTCAAATCCAAGTTTTCGAAGAATTGGGGACAGGAAATCGTCAATAAATCCTCTGTCATAGGTAATAATAACATCCAGTCCTATAAATTCGATAAGTTTTCCGACAACTACTTCCACGCTTTCAGCAGTAGAAACCATTTCATTTGTAATCTCACAAAGATCTTCAATCTCTTTTGGAATTGGCTTGGTGGGCTTGATTAACATTTCAAAAGTATCGATGATTTTATAGTTGGCAATTCTAACGGCGGAGACAAAAATCAACTCATCTGCTTCCTTGTCAAGTCCGGTAGTTTCGACATCTACAACGACAAAACCATCGTTCAGCATATATCCATCGCTATTTGTTGCACATGGAATGGTCACTGACTCAAAAAATGAATTTAATTTTCTGTGTGGACGAGTGGTGTTTTTAGCCAAATTAATCGTGTGCGTAGGAAACCTAAACTTTGTTTTATGGCTTTCTACGCTCAACATCAGTATTCGCTTTTCTCCTTCGTATATCTCGTTCATCTGAGCTTTCTGCATTGCGTTCATTTTTGAGGGCGCAAACACAATGCAATTACACGGAGTAGTCAAAATATCTTCAAATGAATTATCGCACGATAATATCGATGTTCCTTTAGCAACAGAATTTGAAAGGCCAAGCATTTCGGCTTCGCTCAATCCGAACGTCAGCACCCTATTAAATGTTTCGTTTAATACGTTTCCGGTCATTGGATTTATAACTGTTCTCATTTGCCGGTGTCCTCAAAGTCAAGCAAAAAAGATTTTTCATGTTCCAATCGCCAACCACGAAGCGCGGTATCATAGTCGATCCATTCTCCTGACATTCGAAGCGTTTCGATATATCGCTGAACAGATCTTGGCGAAACATCAAGTTCTTTTGCAAGAACAGCTGTTGAAATTCCGGGGTTTCTTTTTATCAGAATAACCATCCTTAATGCGAGAGATATTTTGGAACTAAACTCGTCGCTTTGCCTATGTTTAGCGTAGGAAGCAACCAAAGTATATTTTGCCTTCTCAAGAAAATTCTCAAACGTAGCAAAAATCTTGACTTTTTTAGAAAAGGTCTTAAGTTTATCGTCATCACCAATTAAAATAACAGTATCTGCATAATCTCCTACTTCTTCTAAATACGCGCTTAGTAGGTCGTAGTCACCCTGATCAAGCTCGGATTTACGAGCAATAGCTGCATATGCACCTATAGCAATAATATCGGTTGCGCAGTCTGCAATAATAATTGAGCAATCCTTGTTCGGTTTAACTTTCTGAAGTTCAATAATTTCCTCATCGGTTAAACCATAAGTAATAATTTGATTGTGTACCATTTCTCATCACCTCGTACTCATTATATCAAATCACCGCGCCAACAGTATGGTGGAGCAAAATATTTTTTTGAGATTAAGCTCGTTTGACAAATCAATTACATATCCGGAAACTTATCTATCCAATTATCATCGTCGTAATTCTCGATATTATGTATCAACTTTTCAAGATAAGCGTTAGCAGTTTCTTCTGTCGGATACCAAACCATCGCTTGTCCAAAGCCAAAGGACTTGGGGTATCTCGCGCTGGGGACGCTCTAAATGTGGCGGTTGCGTTCACCTTCGGGTAGCAGAGTACAATTCCTTGCTTCTGCAATCACATTATAGCAACGATCTTCTTCCGAGCCGTCCTCAAACATCATTGTCCAATCTTGAAGTTCTCTGAACACAGTGGCTTTTTATACCATCCGACAACGGTGGTATCACCTTCCATACGTGTAGCACACCACACTATCAAAACATCTTCCACGCAAGGCTCATGCTTGCAAGCAGAACAGCCTTCGATGTTCTCTATGTGCAGAGTGTTTCGCATTCCTTTGTTTGACTTAGGTTCTACACATCCAAGGCACATTGCTTGCTCTGTTCCGTCAAGCTCTATGGGGAAGAAATTAAATTCTTCGTGTCCAAATCCGTTTTCTTCAACGAATTTTCCGCCAATGTTACCCCATTGAAAAACCTGTTTCAACAATATCTCTGCGATAACGCTTTTGAGCAGGGCACAATGTAAGATGCACCACCTTATCAAAAAACGCCCAAACGATAAGCTTTTTAATGCCATTTATGAGTCGCAGTATGAAAACAGTCACCCAAAAACAAAATTGAGAATATAATACACGCGACTACGGTACCAAGAACAAACGACAGAATTTTAATGATAAACATTATTTTGCTCCGGTATCAGCTCCACCTTGACAAGCGGGGCATTTCTTTTGGAAAATATCAGTGCCGTTAGCGGTATACTCTGTTTGGCAATGTTCGCAACGCATACGATATAACCACTGACCGTGATCTGTTCCGCGCTCTTGGGTTCTTCCCAAATTGATTTGATTGTTTCTATTGATATATCCTACAGCAGTAGAATGACTCTTAAACTTATCTTGATTAAGCATAACAATCTCCTTAACATTTTCCCAAAGAGAGATTTTTTGAGCACTGTTAACCTCAAACACCTTGCCATGCGACTTCTCATCATCGAATTTCATTTGAGCAAAATTGTTTGCAAAGGTTGCAATATACTCATCGGGATAATTTTCTTTGTCACTACAACGGAGCATCAGTTCGGGGTAAGTAACAGAACCTTTTTCCTCTAACAATTGCAGATATGCGCGAATGATCTTGCTCGGTATAACCATCGGTTTTGATGCCCATTTAGGTATCTTATGAATGGCTTTTCCAAAGGTTTTATCAGCATTACTTCCTTGAATTTCTGTTTGATAAGTGGATGCGGTGTGTGAAAAGGTCTGAACGATATATGCCTTCATTAAGCCTTCTAAAACGGTGTCCTTGTTTTCTCCGGTAAGCTGCAACGCCATATCAAAGCATTTGGATAAATCCTCGTTAATTTCAAAAGTAAGCTTCATTTCGATCACCTCCGAGAATAGTATATCATAAAACAATTAGTTTGTCAACACTAATTTACTAAAAAACTAATTCGAGGTTGGCGTAGATGTTATTGCCAAGTTTTTTCTTTGTTTCCTCCGACGTAGATTGGGGGGAAGCAAAAAGAAAATCCATCACAGACTTTTTGTCTATGATGGATTTTTCTTATCTTGTTAAAATTTCCTGTATAATGGTTTTGATTTCCTCATTGCTATAGCCAGCTTTTCGAAGTATAATACAATAATTCAAATGTTCAACAAGCCTGATGGCGCGGATCGCCTTAACATCGGGGCAGTACTCTCTCTTTTCGTGTGCTAATTCATTTCTCCACTCGTTTGCCGCATCTGCCAAATCGGAAACATCAACTCCAAACCATTCTAACAAAACCTCAGATAGAGAAGCCCAATCCCCATAACCATTATAGGCTTTAAGAATTTTTTCCTCCAAGGATATTTGTGGCTTTAAGCCCTTTCTGAAACTTTTCGCCTTTGCTTTTTTCTTCCCTGATGTAGAACTAATATATTCATCAAGAAGTTTTTTCATATCTTCTATAAATTCTATTGTCGACACAGAAGACATTTCAGGTAATATAGCACGAACATAGTATTCAAATGTAGCGGTGATGTGAAGGCTATGTTCTAAATCTATAAGATTTCTATATTTAAATGAATGATGGATACTCCCCGAATTAACCAAGGCTTCTTCCTTTCCTTCCTTTTCAAAGAAGAGTTGGAACAATTCTTGTAATTTACTTGCAAGGTACCCAATGTTTAGAACTTTCTTAGAGTTTTTAGTGTTTTCTAATGGTTCAAGATATTTTTGATTAAAACATATTTTTTGTTGGGTTCGATATTCCTTATCGACGATTCTTTTTTCTTCATCAAGTCCTTTTCCCATATAAGAACCAATTAACATTGCATCTCTTAAAGCAATATTCTGCCGATTGCATACGAAGGCAAAGAAATTACGAGTTCTTATGTATAACTCAATCAAGAAATCTATGTCGTTTGTTTCGGGGAATTTTAGTGTTAGTTCCGAAAAAGTTTCAGCAGTCGTTTTATAGTTAGAATTTGCCTTGGTTCTTACATCAAATGAAACATCTATTTTTTTGCCTTTGAAATCAATTTCAAAATTGTAGATTTGATCTTTTCCTTTTGAAAAAACAATTTGTTTTTCTTCATTGATAGCACGACCTATTGAAGGAAGAAAACAATTTAGTTCTGCAAATTGCAATCGCATTTCAGTATATGTGCTATCGGGTCTATAATCTCTTATATAGTAATTGACATCGCTATGTTGCACTCCTTGTGCAACATTTATTAAAGTATTTCCATCCACTACCGCGCAAGTATTAAACAGCGGAACACATAGTTTGTATAGGATAAGTCCATCCGTTAATACCCCTAATCTTTTAACTATTATTTTGTCCATATGATCCGGGAGTGCTACTCCTTCGTCACCGAAATAAACTGTTATTTTTTCAGTACTTTCATCATAGAAAACGGGAATATCTTTTTTGTCAAAATGAAATAAAGCATTTGCTATACCATCCATGATTGTTTTCCTCCAAAGGATATGTTCTGCATAAATTATATCACAAATTAAGTGATTCGTCAATTTGTATAATTAAAAAGTACTGTAACAACGAAAAATCCATCACAGACTTTTGTCCATGATGGAGTTTTCTTGTCCTATTCGTTTTTTTGTGATTTTTCCGATAAGAACATCACGCTTTTAGAAACTCGTCTTTTTGTCTATTCGTTGCTTAATGGGGAAATAAAGACCTCTACCATCCGTCCCATACCAAGTCTAAAACCGTAAGAAAAGGTATCTCGCTCGGCGATTCCGTGCATTTTATTCAGGTTTTCCTCAAATTTTTCCAAGCTCTCTTTTTGCTTGTCCGTCAGAGTACTGTCAAGTTCCTTTTTATCTCTCCACAAGCTTCAGCAATTCTATCAGTTGTTTATTTTTCCGTGAGCATTGCTCAAATGGCGCAATATTGCCGTACCATAGTTCCTTAATTATATTCATAAAATATCCCTCCTTAAGCTGTGCTTTTTAATATTCATGACTGAACAGCATGGTTGCGTGGGGGTCATCATTGATAATGTAGTTTTTTCCATCGACGAGCGGAAAGATCGGTGCAAACAGATATTCCTTTTTGTATGGGGGACAGTCCTGCTCATGCATAATTTTCTGCATTCCATCTGCTTTTGACAGTTGGAAGATCTGCAGATAATCCGCCTCAACCAGAATGCTATCCACACACTGCCATAGGAATATTTGCACCCCGAGCGGAACCTCTCGCATCACGTTTGCAGTTACGTATCTTTTGTTTGGAAACATAAAAACTCCTCCTTTCTTGTTTCGGAGGAATAATATATAAGCACAACCGGTAGAAAAACCATTCCGCGAGCAGTGCGGCTCTGTTTTATCTGTTCCTTTCGTTCGATACGCCCTAATCTATAAGGGTCAAAACAAGGGTCAATGACAACACGGTTAACAGCAAAAAGTGAGAAAAACAAAGAAAAAGCCCAGAAATCTTACGATTTCAGGACCTTTCTTTGGCGGAGAAGGAGCGTTGCATCCCATGGACACAACGCTCCCTCTCGTTTGTTTTTACGCGGTTCTCTTCTTTCTGAAAACGAACCAATAGAGGCAGAAGCCGCCGGCAATGACTGCAAGCGCACCTGCGATGATCCCGATGATGGCACCGATCGGCAGACCTGCATCCTCGGTGATACCGATCACCGCGTACTGCGAGAAGTGGTCGGTTTCAAAGGTGATCGTGCCGTCCTCGTTGACGGTGGTCTTGCATTCCTCGTAGCTTCCGTCTGGAGCAATATAAACCACTATAATTTTGTCATACTCTGCCGCAAGATCGGGTGCAGGCAGTGTTACTGCAACTGTACCGTCAGGCTGAATCTTGGCGCCCTCCAAAAGCAGCGAGAGATCATACATTCCAAGAGGCTTGGCAGCACCCTCTGCCGTTACGGCAATTTCACCGAGCACCTGTTCGGGAACCTCGGTTGCGGGTTGCTCGATCACGTCGAATACAGTTCCTTCGGGAATATATGCGTTACTGCCTGCGGGCACGTTCAGCACCGTGCCGACAACGTCACCGCTCACCTGAACGATTCTCTTAGGCAGCTCCTCGGTGTAGAAGTGCGAGCAGAGCTGGCAGGTATAGGTTACCTCGCCCTTTTCTGCCTCGGTAGGCTCCTTTGTGACCTCTGTTACGTAATCGTGAGGAAGAATCGTGGCGTGGTCACATTCCATACAATCGTGAATATGCTCGCGGTCATCCTTGGCGATCCAATCGGCAAAGCTATGCTCGATTTTTTCCTGCGCATGACATACCGAGCAGGTGTGACCGTGGAAATTTTCGTCGATCTTTGCAAAATCGCCAAAGCTGTGGTCGCCCACCTCATGCTCGTTGCAATCGGCAGAGGTGCAATCACGCCTGTGCTTCATTCCGTCCTCGGTATCATACCAAGTGCCGAAGGTGCAAACGTGAGGAGTTCTTGTTTCGTATGCATCGCAGCTCGACTCAGTACAGTCACGCCTTTCGGTCGTGCCATCACCTACGGGTGTCCACTCACCGAAGGTATGCGTTGCGATTCTTGTGCCATTACAGCCCGAACAGGTCTTTTTGTGGTTGGTGGCATCCTCTTTTACCCAAGCACCCCATGTGTGATCTTCTCTTTCGGCTGCCACACCGCAATTGCGCCGACAGGTGCGGGAGTGCGTGTCGGTTGGAGAATTCTCTCCGTCATCTGCAAAATCTCCCCAATCGTGACCGAGACCTTCTGCCGTTTCACTTTTTGTTGCGCCACAGTTATCGGTGCAGGTATAGGTGGTGGTCACCCCCGTGGTGCAAGTTGCAGTTCCGCTCTGCACGCCATCATCCCAGTTGTGAGGGAGGGTTTCGGTCTTGCCGCATTCGCTATTCTTGCAGGTGCGGGTGTGGGTTCTGCCGTCTTTATCATCCTTCCAATCGCCGAAATCGCAGGTGTGAGAGTTGTATGGAGCGGAGGCATAGAGATATACGCAAGCCTGCGTATCGTTGCTGTCGTAGTAGCCTCCGTCCTCATGGCTTTCATCGTCGATCCACTCCCAGTCAAGCTCCCAAGAGTGACCGGTAACAAAGCCGACCGTTTTATTATAATCTCTCAGGCGAAGCTGCGCCATCTGGCCTTCGTCATACAAGATCCACATGATATCATCGAAGGTGTCAAATACCGCTACACTACCCTCTTTGCTGATATCCGGGAACGGCAGGGGATCTGCCTTTCCGTCTTCATCGGCATCTATCTTTTCATCCATATCGCCATCGACGTAAGAGTAGTATTCCTCGCGGCTGTCATAGAAAATAACACCCCAATGGCTGGAATCGCCAAAATCGTAAATACGCTGTCGGTACATTCTCTCGACAGGACGCATGCTTGGTGCGGAGAGGAAGTAGTTTGGAATGACGAACTGCTTTACACATTTGGTGTGGTAAGGCATTTCGCCGTTCTCCCAATGAGAGTGCCAATCAGGATCGTAATCCTCGGCAAGGTACACGTCCACCATCTCAAACTCGGCAGTTTTCTTTGCCTCCTCGTGAGAAATCGTGCCATCGGGATTTATTGTGATCTCGGTTGCGTTGATACTGTTGTTATTGTACAGCATATCGGTCAGACGCTGGTCGCAGACCATAAGATGGAATTCATGCAGATCGTACTCATCAACGTCTCCGTCATCATCCATATCCCATTCAAGATAGTCGTATATGCCGTTCGGCTCGTCGTGCCACTCACCACCGCCACCTTCGTCAAACTCGAGGTAGTCGGGGATGCCATCCGAGTCCTCATCCACGTCGTGAATATCATAGAATCCGTCACCGTCAGAGTCGGTCATGTAAGAGTAAACCTCGGAAAAATCCATCGCGTAGTGCTTTCCGTTATACTCTGCCACGAGAATGAACATCGTGTCAGCAGCAAGGGCATCAAAATCCGCCTGATTCGTTACCTTGCTGTATACGGGAACGGGACGGTTGCAATTCGCGCATTTTTCGTTATCAAAATTGTGTCCCGTAGCGGGGATCACGGGCATTTCTTCGCCGAAAAATTCGGTGAAGCTTTTATCTTTTGCATAGCGGTTACAGTTTTCGCAATACCAATATTCATCGCACCCCTTGAGCATACAGGTAGGCGCATCGTATTCTGCGTGGCAGACAGTTCCTTGATGGCGGCAATCCGAGTAGTAAAGATAGCCCTCAACCTCGTTTCCTACATATTCTACGTTCGTGCCAAGATAGCGGAAGTAGAATTCCTTGCCGCCAATACTATCATCACGAAGATCTACGATCATTGCATAGCGCATAGTCATGGAATTGTATTGAGAGTAGTAGTAGGACCAGCTTCCGTTGTAATGCAGTGTGCCGCTAACTCCGTTTTCAGACCAATAATAAGGATCGGTGATCCATTGTCCTTCCTCAAAAGTTCTGATTTTAAATTCGGCACTGTACGTTCTTTCCGCGTCGTTGTAGTGATCATCGTCGCCGTCCGCGCTTTCGTAGCTCTGGGTGTAAGCAATGTAGTCGTCACGACCGTTGATGAACATACCCAATTCGCGATCGTAGCGCTCTTCATAACGCGTAAACGCCACGCCCAGCGTATCAGCGGGCACGGTCAGAGAGCCGTCTGCATTTACCCAATCGGTAACGTCTACGGCAGGAATTGAGTTGTAAGCCGTTTCGCTTGCAGGTACGTCCTTCATGGCATAGTAGCGGTCACCGCTTTTGATGACGAACAGGAAATCGTCGCCAAGGTTGCCGTCCTCGCCAAATTCAGCCACACAGCTTCCCGTAAGGCGTTGCATGGTTACGCCAATGGGTTTTGTGTAATCATAGACAGTTGTTTCGAGGTCGATGTTGCCCTCTGCGCTCGGTTCTTCCCAATACGCAAACACCGTCAAGGGCATTATGCCGAGTAGCATTACAGCTGTAAGCAATCCTGCAAAAAATCTTTTCATCTTCATCTTCATTCTTCTCCCTTTCGAAGATCGTGGTGTAAGGCGGTGGGCGTTTTCATCCACCGCCTGTTTTTAATTAGTTGGGTCCGTGAGAGCATGGCGTGTTGCGTGTTCTGCTTGCAAAATGGATTTGCGAATGTTATTTCTTTTTGAAAACAGAAGAAATGCGTTCACCGATCCGCATGGCAATATCGCTTGTCTTTTTACCTCCAACCTTCAGCAGTGCGCCGAGGTCGGCAAGGCTCTTTTTCTTGATCACGAACCAGAAAATTGCAAAGCCGCCGATGCCCGCTACCGCAACCGAGCCGACAACGATACCTGCGATTGCACCCGCGCCGTGCCCCTCCTTGTCATCGGTAGGATCATCAATAGGATCATCGGGCGTATTGTTGGGATGATCGGGGTTGTTCGGGTGATCGGGATTGTCGTTGGGATGATCGGGATTGTCAGGAATGGCACTCATCTGATATTCACAAGTATCGCACTTGCCGTCGTGATTGCTATCGGTATGAGCCGCCTTGTTTGCCTTGTCTCCGCAAGCGCACTCGTTCCAATGCTCGTTTGCATCGGTTTTCCATTCTGTGCCGTGGCTGTGTGCAAGCGTGTTGCCGTATGCGGTGTTACAGGTGGAGCAGACTGCCTTTGCGGTGCAGATTGCAGTGCCGCCACTATGAGCCGCCTTGTTTGCCTTGTCTCCGCAAGTGCACTCGTTCCAATGCTCGTTTGCATCAGTTTTCCATTCTGTGCCGTGGCTGTGTGCAAGCGTGTTGCCGTACGCGGTGTTACAGGTGGAGCAGACTGCCCTTGCGGTGCAGGTTGCGGTGCCGCCCGCGCAACCATTGGTCTCCTTGTGTGCGTTGTTGCGAGAGCAGGTTCTTGTGTGCGTGTCGTCACCGTTCGACGTCCACGCGCCAAAGCTGTGCTCGTCATTGGTCGCAATGGTCAGCTCCGCCTCGGTCTTGACGTTCTTGTTCGCGTCAAAGAGAGTGTGGCAGACCGAGCATTCGTAATGCGCTTGCATACCCGTTTCGGTGCAGTTTGCATCCTTCTTTGCAATCAACGTGCCGTAATTGTGAGATGCCGCGATCTTTCCGTCGCCTGCTTTCCATGCTACTAGATCGGTGATCTCCGCCGTGCAATTTGCATCGGTGTAGATCTTACCGCAGGAGCATTGGTAATAGTCCTTCCAACCGTCTGCGGTACAGTTTGCCGATTGTCCGTTCACCTTTTGTCCGTTTCCGTGGGTGTGCGGTGCCGTGCGGTCGTGTCCGCAGGTGTTGCAGGTCATGTCGGAGGCATCGGTGTAAGCGTGTGCGCCTTCCGCGTCCTTTTTGCCGCATGCGCAGACCTTCCAGTGATTGGTAGGATCAGAGGTGATCCAATCGCCGTAGCTATGGCTCGGCGTTTCACCCGTGAGGGCATCAAGCGTGGTTTCGGTCTTGTTTTCGTCGAAATACTTGTCACAAACACTACAATGATAGTGCGCCTCTACGCTCGGAGACAATTCGGTTTGGGTATGCTTTTCGGTGACGGCGTTGATCTTCTCACCGTAGTTATGACCGCCCGCGAGCTTTCCGTCGCCTGCTTTCCATGCCACGAGATCGGTGATCTCGGTGGTGCAGTTGGCGTCGGTGTAGATCTTACCGCAGGAGCATTGATAGTAGTCCTTCCAACCGTCTGCGGTACAGTTTGCCGATTGTCCGTCCACCTTTTGTCCGTTTCCGTGGGTGTGCGGTGCCGTGCGGTCGTGTCCGCAGGTGTTACAGGTCATGTTGGAGGCATCGGTGTAAACGTGTGCGCCCTCCTGATCCTTTTTACCGCATGCACAGACCTTCCAGTGGTTATCGGCATCACTTGTGATCCAATTACCGTAGCTGTGGCTCGGTGTTTCACCTGTAAGGGCATCCAATGTGGTTTCGGTCTTGTTTTCATCGAAATACTTGTCACACACACTACAATGATAGTGTGCCACAACGCCTGCCGTAAGCTCGGTTTGGGTATGCTTTTCGGTGACGGCGTTGATCTTTTCGCCGTAATCGTGACCGCCCGCGAGCTTTCCGTCGCCCGCCTTCCATGCCACAAGATCGGTGATCTCGGTGGTGCAGTTGGCGTCGGTGTAGATCTTACCGCAAGAGCATTGGTAGTAATCCTTCCAACCGTCGGCGGTGCAGGTTGCCGCCTGCCCGTTGACCTTTTGTCCGTTTCCGTGGGTGTGCGGTGCCGTGCGGTCGTGTCCGCAGGTGTTACAGGTCATGTCGGAGGCATCGGTGTAAACGTGTGTGCCAAGCTGATCCTGCTTGCCACACTCGCAAACTTTCCAGTGGTTATCGGGATCGCTTGTGATCCAATTGCCAAAGCTGTGCGTGGGCGCGGGGATAATGAGCTCAGCCTCGGTGGTGGGGTTCTTGTTCTCGTCGAAGTAGGTGTCACAGCCCTCGCAGTAGTAATGCGCCAGCATACCTGCTGCCAAGGTATCCTTGGTGTGGGTTGCGGGCACCTCGGCAATCTTTTCGCCGTAGCTGTGCGTATGAGTGAGATTGAAGGTTGCGATAAAATCGATCCAGGTGAACTTGGTTCCGATATCCTCAAACACAGCCTCAATATCGCCGTCGTTGAATTGCAGGATCAGCTTGCAGCTTTCGTCAAACAGCACGTTCGCGTAGCCATCGAGCTCAAAATAGACCAAATACCAATATTCCCCAAAGGTGGGATAGTAGCCTACGGACTTTTCATTATCCCAATCCACCGCCGCTGTGGGCATGATGTACCAGTATGCCCAGATATCGATCAGGTAAGCCAGCTCGGTGCTGCCGTTGACGCTGTAGACCGTAAAGGGTGCGGCGGTCGCGCCTGCGGTGGGCTTGTTGGCGTCTGTTTTGAGCACGATCTTGGTGATGGGATCAAGGAATACCGCCTCGATTTCCACCGCTTCGCCCGTCATGGTAAAGGTGGTTGTGGTTTCCCCTGCATCGGCAAGCGTTGCGCCGCCGCTCTTGACGATCCACATGTGGAAGTACTTGCCCTCGGGAGCAGTCCCTACTGTGAGTGTAACCGTTTCGCCCGCCTTGGCGACTGTCTTGTCGGCGGTACCGCCCGTGACGGTGATCGCGCGCTCGATATCGTCGGTGTAG
>JAZOPW010000408.1:0-3071 GCA_045655785.1 Eubacteriales bacterium | reverse complement strand
AAATCTCTTTTTATCTTTCTTTTTATTTTCTGTTCCGACCTTTTGTTTGAGATCCGTACTGCCCATACATTCAGGATATGCGGTCAGAATCATTTCTGCGTCAACGTGCTTACGGCAGCAGATTTCACGCAACAGCATCATGGTGGCATATGCATCACCGTCACTGCGATGTTGATTTTCGGGGATCGTACCGCACCAAGCCTGTACGCATCCGCTCAAGCCGCGCGCGTCCTTATGGTCCTCTATCAAGCAGCAAAGACGTTCGGTATCAAAATAGCGAAAACCGAACATCTCCAAGCCATAACGCTCGCAATTTTTTCGCAAAGCCCCGATGTCATTGTTCACGGCAAAGCCAACCGCAACGTCAACGCCTTCAAACAGTGCTTTCAGATCCTGATACAGGATCGGGAATTTCGGTGCCGCCTCTACCTGCTCCTTCGGATACGCCAAGATGTTTTGTTCTACGTATTCGTTCCATGTGGAATCGGGATTGATCAAAAGATCGGTCTGCGGCTCTAAGATCCGAAAATCGGCATCGGTTATGACGTATCCCAGCGAATAGATCGAGCCTGGGACGCGTCCGTTGGCAAACTCCATATCAAAAAACAGAATCTTCATCGTTTTTGGGCACAGACTCCTTTCCTTGTTTTCTACATTTTAACACAAAATCCTCAAAATTTCAACATTGTTAAGAAAAAAATCCCTCAAAAACTTTTTTCAAAACCGAAGAATTTTTTCAATTATCTATTTACAAATTCTACGAAATGTTTTATAATAAAGACGCAACAAAGCGCAACTTTGCGCACGAACAGCAATTCGAACCCGACAAAATAATCATTTTTGTGCATTTGGAGGTTGAAGATGTATAAATGCGAACGTGAAGATGAAATTCTTGCCCTGCTGAATGAAACCGAATACGCGACCGTTGACTATCTGGCACGCAAAATGAACATCAGCTCGTCCAGCATCCGACGCGACCTGAAGAATCTGGAGGAGCGCGGACTTGTCAATCGAAGCTACGGCGGCGTAAAAATTGCCGACGCTACGGGAAAATGCATCCCCTTTGCCCTGCGCAGTCACGAAAACAGTCCGCAAAAAAAGCAGATTGCAAAAGCAGCAACGCGTCTGATCAACGTGGGAGACGTGGTCTTTTTGGATGCCTCAACCAGTGCATATTTCGTTGCTGAGCAGCTTCCCGCCATCGGTGGGGTCACCGTGATCACCAACAGCGTGGACGTAATGAGCTGTCTTTCCCGATATGACATCAAAGCCTATTGCACGGGCGGAAACCTCTCCGCCGAGAACAAAGCGGTTTTGGTGGGCGGCTACACCATGGATTTTCTGCGGAATATCCGTGCCGACGTGGCGATCTTCTCGGTGCAGGCAGTCAGCTCCAACGGTGACTTTTTTGACTGCTATCCCGAAGAGGTGGCGGCAAGAAATCTGATGATGCAAAATGCGCGCCGCCGTATCTTTCTGTGTGACAGCAGTAAATGGAACCGCACCTCAACCTTTTATCAAGGCAACGTGCGTGACATCGAATACGTGGTCAGCGATCGCGATCTGAATACCTTCTTTACCGATCCGACACCCGAAAAATACATTCTTGCCTGATACACGCCTTACGGTAACTGAACAAACCGATTCTCGCATTGCGTTTCAAAGGAGCAATATATGCCGTATATTTATCTGATTTCATGTGTCTTTTTGGGCTCCACAACAAGTATTTTTGGAGCTTTGTACAATCAAAAAAACAGTGAGAGACGCGATCCGTCTCCGCTCTATAATTTTCTTCTTTGTCTTGCCGCATTGGTGGGATGGGTCCTGCTCTTCTTCGCCTTTGGTCCTTCGTTTGACATCGGAGTGATCCCCTATGCCGTTGGATTCGGCGTCTCCTATGCCCTGTGCATGATCGGACTTCTCAACGCATTGCGCACGGGTCCCGTCTCTCTGACCACCCTGATCATTCAGCTTTCCCTGATCGCAACCACCGTATGGGGATTCTTCTTTTGGGACACGCCGTTCTCTCTCCTTGTGGGGATCGGATTGATCCTGGTGGTGATCTCGCTTTGGCTTTCTCTTTATACGGGGAAGAAAGTGACCGAGGAAACAGGCAAGATCTCCTTGAAGTGGATCGTGTTTACTTTGCTCGGATTCGCGGGAAACTCGGGATGTGCCATTATTCAAAAATCTCAGCAGTTAGCATTTCAGGGCAAGCACGGCAACCTTCTGATGATGTGTGCGCTCCTCTTCTCCACCCTCTTCACCTTGTTTCTTTATATCAGAAGCGACAAGACCGATTCCCGCAAGATCATACGAACCACTGCGCACTTTCCGATCGCGTCGGGACTTTGCAACGTAATACATAATTTGTTTATTATATTTCTTGCGACCTCTACGATCCCACCCAGCATCATCTATCCCGTGCTCGCAGTTAGTGGACTTTCCCTTACCGGAATCTTTTCTCTCTTTATTTTCAAGGAAAAGCTACGGTGGTGGCAATGGCTTGGCATCGTCGTAGGCGCGGTCGCCGTTGTGCTGCTGTCACTGTAAAATCGATCTCACATGAAGCTTTGAACAGAAAAACCACTTTCCTTTTCTGCAAAACGCCCGACCTATACGTAAAATAAAAATATGCAGAGACTCATCACGGCGATGCGGTCTCTGCATTTTCATTTTGTTTAGGGCTAGAAGCTACCCGATCATTTCACTTCGTCAAATACACGAACGTAATCGACCTCGAAGTAATCGGGCAGAACAGCGTCAAAGAGTGCGGGAACAGGCTCGCCTGCGCAACAGCCCTTCCCCGTTACCTCGCCGGCTTCTCCGCGCGCCTTGAAGACTCGGTTATAGCCGTGACATTCGGTGGAGACCAACAGGAATTGCTCGACCTGCGATACGGGGCATTCGGGTGCCATCTGTCTGCCGACCAGCTTGCCGTCCGCATAGAAGGTATAGCCGTCGGGAGTCCAATCCACAGCATAGCGGTGCCAACCGTCCTCTGTTTCCTCATAAGGGAATTCATAGTGTCCGAACCACTTCCCTTCGGCGCCGTAGCCGCCCCATCCGTT
>JAZOPW010000407.1:0-17868 GCA_045655785.1 Eubacteriales bacterium | reverse complement strand
CAGACCGTGATCACGGGAAGCGAGGAAAGCCTTTGCGCCTTCTGCCGCGGTATTCAGGCAGGATCTCCCGTGGATTCCTTTGTGACTCCCGAGCCTTGGGCAATGCCGGGGTACAGCGACCGTGTGATCATGGCGGCGGGCGCCTTCACGCAGGGAAGCTCGATCGAGCTTTCCGCCGACGGTCCCATCCGTCCACCCTACACCGTTTATTTTCAAGGTGGGCTGACCTATGAAAGCGGGAAGATCGGGATCCTTGCCGCCGCACAAAGCGTGGCAGGCGAGTGATCGACGTCAATGCTTCTGACCGCAGTGGGATTTTTCGAGAAGCGGTGTCTGCATAATCAAACAAAAACAAGGGTGAGACGAATGTCTTTCGGCATTCGTCTCACCCTGATTTTCGTTTTTTACATACCGTATAGCGTTCTGTCGATCACGGTTTGTCGAAGCTCGGGAGTCAGTCTACTGAAATATTCCGAGTAACCTCCAATGCGGACGATCAGATTCGGATATTTTTCGGGATGCTCCTTGGCATCCAACAGATCCTCTTTTTTGACACAAGTGATCTGCATCTGCATACCGCCGCTTTGAAAATATCCCTTCACCAAAGCCTGTGCATAATCGGACAGATGAGATGGGTCCATTTTTACGTTCAGCACGGGAGTGCCTGCCATGGTTTCCTGACAAAGTGCCGCCGCACTGTTCAGAAGTGCCGTTGCACCGAGCTTGTCATTGCCATGGATCGCACCGATAGAGTCACACAACGGATCTCCCGCCGCTCTGCCGTCGGGTGTTGCGCCGACCAATTTGCCTTTGGCAGTGTAGGTTACAAACTGAATGGAGGACGGCAAGTATGCGCCTCCCAAATAGGGAACCTTGCCTTCGAATACTGCACAAAGGTCGGTGGAGAGCCGCTTTGCCATGTCATTGGCTTCCTCCAGGTCCTGTCCGTGTCTGGGAATGTTGGGGTAATTGAGAAAGGTTTCTCCCGCATCCATGCGATCTAACAATTCAGAACCGCTCATCACGCGATCGATAAAAACAAGCTGTCGGATGACGAGCAGGGAATCGAGAACATTGATGAGTCCTGCGAGGTTGACCACGCTCCAATAATATCTGGCACCGCCGTTGTTAAAATCCTTTCCGCGATCGATGCAATCGTCAATCAAAAGTGTGCGCATCGGATGCGGACGGTATTGCGCACGCAGCTTTTGTGATGCACTGATTGCCAACAGTACCTGATCGATCTGCTGCCGACACGTGTCCATAAATACTTGATAAAAATCATCAAAGTGATCGGAGGATGGCAGATGCTGTCGCATGACTTTTTCAAAGATCCATGCCACATTGATTCCTGCATCCAAAGATCCCACGTTGCTCATGCCTACCAGCATCGTCTCGGTACATCCGCCGCCCGAGAAGCAGAGTCGATCCTTTTGCGGAATGTCGGGGAACAGTCTTTTCAGGGCGTTTTGATACCCATCCTCGCGATACAGGCTTGGGGATCCGCCGCCTGCGGATATCGAGTCAAGGGCTGCGTCCCACAGCTCCTGCGGCATATCGGAGGTGATTCTCAATTCAAGACTTGGTCTGCGGAAGCCCTTGACCGCCTTTACACACTGCAATGTGAGCGCATTGTAGTCAGGTCCCAGCGATCCCGACCAACCGTTGTTGACGTCTGCGTTTTGGAAAAAGCATTTCAGAAGCTCGGTGATATCCTCACCGCGGTAATAGTCGATCAGATCGGCATCGAGCCGTCCAATGTTATCGCAACCGTCCAAATAGTAGACGAAATTCCAGCATACCATTGCCTCGTACAGCGTTTCTGCAGGTTGGAACGGAACCTTCAAAAGTGCCCGATACAGCTCCGAGTCCTCTGCCTCTGCCTTCAGCTTTTCCACAATACGGGTGTGGAAGCATCTGATCCCCGCGAGAAGATCCAGCAAGCCCTCGCGAATATCAACGTCAGCGATCCTTTTCACACGTTCCTCATAGCTGTCCAATCCCTCACGGATGATCCGTCTGAAATTGGGGTGGGAATGGGTATACATATTTCCGCCAACTACATGCTCCGGCGGAAGCTGGGAGCGATAACAGGACAACACATTGTTTAATGCCTCGGCAGCTGCTTCATCGGTTTCCTGCAGTCGTTTCCAATTGACACCCACCGTGAACGAGTAATCGGGATTGACCGACAAGCCCTGAGATTTTGATCCGTAGGGATAGAGCGGCTGACCGTTATAGGGCGGCAACCGATACTGTTCAAAATATCTTCTCAACGCCCTTGAAAAGCGTATGAAATACGGACGGTCTGGCTCCTCAAACAAGCCTGCGGCATAGAACTCCCCGATTGCTTCAAATCGTTTTTGCATGATCATTGTTTCCTTTCAAAAAATTGGATGATTTACTTGCATTATAACAGGAAATGTGGTATAATTATAGTAATAATATTTCATTTTAAGAGTAAAATCGTTTCATTGAGAGGTGATCATGGTGAATTTTCCGAAATTGCATGCCGAGGAACGGAAAAATCATTGGAGCTATGCCGATTCCTTTGGTACAAGAGAGTATGAGTATATCAAGTCGTTTGTCCATCACAACTATACCATAGGATATCATACTCACAGCTTTTATGAGCTGAATATTGTGTTGAGCGGTGAAGGCTACCATTACATCGAGCAAATGCCGTATCATGCAAAGCCTGGATGCGTCTTTTTGATTCCGCCACATATTCAACACGGGTATATCAGCAAGCAGGATCTGAACGTCTATCATATGCTGATCCACAGGGATTTTTTGGAGACCTGTTTTGCGGAATTCAAGCAAACCGACGGCTTTTATCTGCTGTTTGAGACCGAGCCCTATTTGCGCGCCCATCATCAAAAGGATATCTTTTTGGTTCTGTCAAGCAGTGAGCTGGCTCTGTTACAGCAGGATATTGACATCATCGTATCCTGTAAGCAACTGCCCGATTCCAATATCTATATCAATGCCATTGCGAAAAAAATGCTGTGTCATCTTTGCATGATGTTTACCGTGCGGTTTGGCGTGGATCATGCACCTGTGGTTTTGAAAAAGGATCTGGCAAGCATTGTGGATTGTCTCAACTATATTCATCAAAATTTCAATGAAAAGCTGACGCTGACACAGCTCTCACAAAAGCTGAACATTTCCAGATCGACCTTTATCCGACAATTCACGAAAATATGCGGCTGCTCTCCTTACGAATATATTCAGCGTTACCGAATCAAAAAAGCAAAGGAATATTTACATGCGGGAAACAGGTCGCTCAGTTGGATCGCACAGGAGTGCGGCTTTTACGATGTCTCACATATGCGAAAATATTTGAATGCATATGACAGAGAGGGCTGAACAGGTGTATCTTCCTTTTTATTTCATATTGCTTCATCAGACCGGGGCTTGACACTTGGACGGACAGCGCAAACAGGAGGAGCGGTAAATGCATATTGCATCCGACTCCCCCCTGTTTTGTTGTTCTATTCCTTCCGTGTAACCCATTCAATGAAAAAAGTACCGCCGATCGCGATGAAGGCAGACGTGGTGATGTACTCCAAAAACGGCAGAAAATAGAGCCGTGCCGCAACGGGATCCTCTTGTTTCATCTCCAAAAAGGAGATCAACAGGGCTGTTGCAACCGCCACCACAAGTAAAAAAGCAATCCGAATAAAGCATTTCGCAGGTGAAATGCTTCTTTTTTTTAGATTTTGTTTCAAAAATGCACCCCCGTTTTGAATCTATATTCATGTAAAATTTTGAATCGTCTGTTAATTTTGAAAAGCTGTCCAATATCATTATATCATAATGATAGATGATTGTAAAGGAACAATATCTTCCATAACAGATCGCCAAAAACAGTGCTGTTTTCAAGTTTTTTGCTGAATATTTATTTGTTTTGATGTTGCTTTATTCAAAAAAGTGAATACAAAATTTGAGGAAGATCGAAAGGGCGCGGATTTCAACAAATTTTGCTACTGTTTTCCATGCAGATTGTACAAAGATGGCGATTTTTTGTTAATCAAGTCGCTCTTGCAAAGTGTGCTATAATATAGGGGCGTCAATTGACGAAAAAAGAAGAAAGGATGGAAACATCTATGAAAACGGAAACGTCAACGGAAATGCAAGCAACGGAGCACACACTTTTGATTTGTGAGGAAAGGTGCTTTTTGAGCGGAATCCCATACGTTTACCGACTGCGTGCGGTCGGCAATGAGCTTCATTCCTATTTCCTGATCTCGGCTTCGGCACCGGGCGAGGAGGAGCAGGTCTTGGCAGGAAGCGATCTGCTTCGCGCGGTCAGCTATTTCAATCGCATCGTAAAGAACTCCGTAACCCCCTGTACATTAGAGGATGTTTGGGATGATCTTACTTATTCAGAGATTTTTTGAAAATTGTCTTTACTTTTTGCGCGGAATATGATATAATTGGTTTATTCACAAAACTGATGAAAAAGGAAGTGACTAGCCATGAAATGTCCGGGCTGTGGTTATCCGGAAAGCAAGGTCATCGATTCACGTCCCGTGTCGGAGGGAAACAGTATCCGACGCCGCCGCGAATGTCTGGAATGTCAGAAGCGCTTTACCACCTTTGAGATTTTGGAAACGGTTCAGATCATCGTGATCAAAAAGAACGGCGGCAAGGAGCTGTTTGATAAGCAGAAGCTGCTGTCGGGCGTGCTTAAGGCAACCGAGAAGCGCCCTGTTGACGCACTCACTCTGGTCGATGAGATCGAGGCAGAGCTGCAGAATACGTTGCGTCAGGAGGTCAGTTCCACCGAGATCGGTGAGATGGTGATGCAAAAGCTGAAGGAGCGCGACGAGGTCGCATACGTTCGCTTTGCGTCGGTGTACCGTGAGTTTAAGGACATTGACACCTTTTTGGCGGAGCTGAACGGACTCAAGGACGGTGCAGACCGCACATGAGCGTATCCTGGAACCCTTGGCACGGCTGTCAAAGGGTGAGCGAGGGATGCCGCAATTGTTATGTGTACCGCATCGATTCGGCACACGGTAAGGAAAGCCAAACGGTCACGCTCAATGCCGACTTTCTGCTTCCTCTGCGCAAAACGCGGGGGCAGTACAGGATCGAATCGGGAGAGAAGGTCTATACCTGCTTCTCGTCGGATTTTCTGATCGAGGATGCCGACCAGTGGCGTCCTGATGTCTGGCGTATGATGCGTGAGCGATCGGACCTTCAATTTATCTTTTTTACCAAGCGGATCGAGCGATTGGCGGCGGCCCTGCCTGACGATTGGGGAGAGGGCTACGAAAACGTAACGGTTGGGTGTACCTGTGAGAATCAGGCGCGCGCAGACGAACGCCTTCCGATCTTTCTGTCTCTTCCGATCCGTCACCGTACCGTGATTTGTGAGCCGCTTTTGGGGGCGATCGATCTGAAGCCCTATCTTGACCGCACGAGGATCGAATCGGTCTGTGCAGGCGGCGAATCGGGCGAGGGTGCAAGGGTTTGTGACTTCGAGTGGGTCATGGACATTCAACGCGCCTGTGCCGATGCGGGTGTCTCATTTTCTTATCATCAAACCGGCGCGCTTTTGCGCCGAAACGGAAGGATCTACCGTATTCCGCGCCGTTGCCAGCATGAGCAGGCATTGCGTGCGGGAATAGATCTGATATAATACGATTGACGCAAAAAAGGAGACTGCTCAAATGCAATACGCGTTTGCTTGCCGTCTCCGTTTTTTTATAGACAACACCGCAAAGACTGCTGTAAGAGGTTCAGCCTTTGCTTGATTTTCCGCCGCGACCCGGCGAGGTTCCGAATTTTTTTCGATACATGGTGGAAAACTGCGAGGAATCCGAAAAGCCGCATTCATAGGCGATTTGGGTGCAGTTCAGGTTGCTTTCACGCAATAGCTCGCGCGCCTTTTCCAGACGGCATTCCACAAGATAGGCTCTTGGTGAAATTCCGTAATCGGCTTTGAATTTGTGCCGAAAGGAGTCGAAGCGGTAGCCGCAGCTTTCTGCAAGCTCACGGAAATTGATCTTCCAGCTGTAGTTTTCCTCAATGAAGTGTTTGGCGTAAGACAGATCATCAGTCTGCTCGGATTCGGGATGCTCGGCGCGCTGAGCCAGGAGGACAAGCTCCTGCAAAAGAAGCTCCACGCGCGAGTCGCTGTCGGCATATCGTTTTTTCTGTTCCCACAGAATCGACTCTACTGTATGGCGGACGCTTTGAAATTCATCATCCTGAAACAGTCCCACAGGCAGTTCCTTTTCGGGGAACAGAAATCCGATGAACATCAGCCGTCCCGTTTTGTCGTGCCGTTCGCTGTGTACCGCTTGCGGTGGGATGATGGCATAGGTGTTTTTGCCGTAGTGAAAGCTTTTTTGACCGATCTGTGTTTTTCCTGCGGCGTCGGTATAGTACACAAGCTCCCAATAAGCGTGCGCGTGATTTGGGATCATTTGACCGCTTTGTCTCTCGCAAGAGCAAAAATATACGATGGAGGACATTCTCTGCTCCTTTCTGTGCTTCGTTCTGTCTCCATTATAACACAAAACTGCGGCTTTTGCCAGAAAATAAAAGAAAAAAAGTCAAAACGTCAAAGATTTTTCAAAAAAAAGCGATATAATAAACCTAATCAATGAAAAAGGAGCTTTTATCATGCAAACCAATCAGCTTTTAGACGTGCTCAACGTGCCAAAGGGCCGCATCGACGTTGTGCTGGATACCGATACCTACAATGAGATCGATGACCAATTTGCTCTGGCTTATCTTTTGCGCTCGGACGAGAAATTGAATTGTCAAGCCATTTGTGCAGCCCCCTTTCACAATGACCGAAGCAACGGTCCTGCCGACGGAATGGAAAAGAGCTATGACGAGATCCTCAAGCTGTTGAAGCTTTGCGGCAGAGAGGATCTGATTCCGCATACCTTCAGGGGCGCGACCGAATATTTGCAGAATGAGACCACCCCGATCGCCTCCGACGCGGTGGATGCGATCATCCGTCTGGCAAATCAGCATACCGAGACCGACCGCTTGTACGTGGTTGCGATCGGAGCCATTACGAACGTTGCGTCTGCAATTCTGACCGACCCCACGATTATCGAAAAAATCACGGTGGTGTGGCTGGGAGGTCATGACCTTCATTGGCAGGATACGAGCGAATTCAATATGCGGCAGGACGTTGCGGGCGCACGCGTGCTGTTCGGTTGCGGTGTCCCTCTGGTACAGTTACCCTGCATGGGTGTGGTATCTGCCTTTTCGATCAGCGGGCCAGAGCTTGAAAAATGGCTTGTCGGTGTCAATCCGCTTTGCGATTATCTGGCAAAGAATACGATCGAATATCAGGAGAAGCGCAAGCACGGAAAACTGTGGAGCAAGCCGATATGGGACGTTACCGCCGTGGGATGGCTACTCAATGAAAACGAGCGCTTTATGTCCGAGCGTCTGATCCATGCGCCGATGCCCGAATATGATCATCACTATTCGCTCTCGGAGGACAGACATTTTATCAAATACGTCTGGTACATCAAGCGCGACGCACTTTTTATCGACCTGTTTGAAAAATTGAGGAAATAAGGTGACGCTATGAGTAAGCATATTTTGGTGGTCGGCAGTATCAACGTCGACTACGTGATTCACACAGAACGCCTGCCAAAGCTTGGAGAAACGATCACGGGAAGTGATTTTGCCATGAACTTTGGCGGCAAGGGAGCCAATCAGGCTGTGGCGCTTGCAAAGGCAGGGTGTGAGGTCAGAATGCTGGGAGCTGTTGGAAAGGATCACGCAGGCGACCTGGCGTTGCAGAATCTGAATATGTGGGGCGTCGATACCGACGACGTGTTGCGTGTGGATGCACCTACGGGGGCGGCGGTCATTACGGTTTGCCAAGGGGATAACCATATCATTCTGGACGCAGGCGCGAACGGACTTGTTACGCCTTCGGTCATTGCCGAAAAGGAAGCACTCTTTGATTGGGCGGACATGATCGTGATGCAGTATGAGATTCCCGTGGAGTCGGTGCTTTTTGCGGCGCGTATGGGACATGAAAAGGGCAAGACCGTGGTACTCAATCCCGCACCCGTGAAGGAGGTCGATCGCCAGCTGTATCGCTATGTGGACCTGATCATTCCGAACGAATTTGAGGCACAGCTGATCACGGGCATCGAGCAGAGGAATGACGCTGACGCCCGTGGGGCGATTGCGGCACTGCGCACTTTGGGATGCCGTGACGCGATCGTGACGCTTGGAGGGAACGGATCTGCCTACAGTGTGGGCGAGGAGGTTCGTTTTGCAGGTGTTTACAAGGTGGAGCGCGTGGACACCACTGCCGCAGGAGACAGCTTTATCGGCGGACTCTGCTCCAAGCTGTGTGAGGGCAAGACCGTTGATGACGCGGTGACCTATGCCGCCGCCGTTGCCGCCATTACGGTCAGCCGCGCAGGGGCTTCGGTTTCGATCCCTGTGGCAGATGAGGTCGCTGCATTTTTAAAGACCCATACGATCGGGTCGCACGGGTCGGTTTGATAGGAAGAGGGTCATACAATGGAGCAAAGCAATACGAATTGGTGTCAATCGGTCACAGGGATTGTGATCCGAGACGGTAAGGTTTTGTTGGCGCGGCACACCTATGGGGACGGGAAGGGAAAGCTGATCGTTCCCGGGGGCTACGTGCAGAACGGGGAGACTCCGCAGGATGCGTTGCGAAGAGAATTCTTTGAGGAGACGGGAATCCGTGTGGAGCCGACCCGAATTGTGGGGATCCGCTTCAATCTGCACGATTGGTATATCGCCTTTGCCGCAGATTACGTGGAGGGGCTTGCTTGCTCGGATCACGACGAGAACGATGAGGTGCTGTGGATCGACATTGAGGAGGCACTGTCGCGTGATGACGTCCCCGACCTGACCAAGAAGCTGATCGAATGTGCCATGCAACCCACGCGCGGTCTGGAGCCGATTGAGTACCAAGGCGTGATGCGTTACGGGAAGGGCTGCCTGTACGGTGTGAAATAACAGACGGCAACGCCTTGTTGTCTTAATAGCATGAAAAACGGAGCCGGGGGCTTTTGAACAACCCTTGGCTCCGTACTGTTTTAAATAGTATACAACTTTTTTGCGATTCGCAGGCTTTCCTCAGGGTCGAGCAAGGGAAGGTATTCCAAACCCAAGGCTCCCGTATATCCCGCATCGTCTATTGCTTTCATAATCACACGGTAGTCATTTTCGCCGTACTGCATCTCATGACGTCCGGGATGCCCCGCACCGTGCAAATGCGCGATCAGATCCAGGTGATCGACAACGTTGGGGATGATGTTTCCCTCCATCACCTGTTGATGATAGATGTCATAGACGACCTTGACCAAGGGGTGACCGACCTCGCGGACGATCTCAAATGCCTCCGAGGACGACCACAGATAATATCCGGGGTGATTGACCAGGGTGTTCAGCGGCTCGATCATTACGGTCACGCCGTATTGCTCCAGGATCGGACGCGCTTCCTTCAGGGTCTCTACGATCGAGGCGTGTTGAAGGGCGCGCTCCTCTCCCGTATCCTGTCCCACCTGTGTGATCAGACGCTTGACCCCGAGGATCTGCGCCGCCCGACAGCTTGCTTCAAGACCCTCCAGCCAGGCTCCTCGGTACTGCGGCTGATTCATGCGGAACTCGGTGGTACACATGCTCAACAGCTCAACTCCGCAGGCATCTAAGGTGCGTCGTGCCTCTTTTAAGTCCAAATTCTGCCAACGGTAGGTCTCGGCGGCGGTATATCCCAGCCTTGACAGGCTCCGAATGGCATCGCAAAAATCTACTTTTTTGAAAAAGCAGGGAATGACAACACAAAGCTTCATGAAAAGTACCTCCCGATTTTTGAAAATCCCCTTTACAAGCAAGGATTCTTATGATATAATTATATTGCATAAAATCAAAAAAATCAATGATAATATATTGACGGAGATGTAACGATCTTGCGAATGTTTGCCGAAATACACAAAGAACCGAATCATACCCTGCCTTTTGTGCTGACCACAGTGGGAGAGGCATCTGCGCAAGCCCCGATCCTTCGCCCGGAGGGGCTCGAATTTCATCAGTTTATCTGGGTCAAGGAGGGGAGCGGTTGCTTTACCGTAGAGGACGAGCAATTTGTTTTACAAGCCGGAGAGGGGCTGTTTGTCCGCGCGAATGTGCCGCACAGCTATGAGGGAAATCCCTTTCACACACAATGGGTGACCTTTCTGCTCGACCCCAAAACGCTGGACTATTTGGGGATCCCGACCTATATGCGATACCGTGTTCCGGAGTATTTGGAGCGCGAGACGATGCAGCTGTTTGAGTTTGCGTGTGGAAACAGCACGGTGGTGTCGCGGTCCTCGGCGGGATATGCCTTTGTGATAGAGCTGTTTTCCACGATCCGTGAGGAGCGGGAGTCGGTTGCCGACCGTATCGTGCATTTTTTGGAATCTCATTATGCCGAGCCGCTGACGCTGGACGACATTGCCGCTGAGGCGGGGATGGATCGCTTCACGTTCTGCCGTTATTACAAGCGGGAGTCGGGTATGACCGTGATGGAAAAGCTGAAGCAGATCCGTATCGCAAAAGCAAAACGCTTTTTGAAATACAGTTCCGATTCGGTGGAAACCGTGGGCAGAATGTGCGGATTTGAAAGTGCCAGCTATTTTTGTAAGCTCTTTCGGGAAAGCGTGGGATGTCCGCCTGCCGAGTACCGCCGTCGCTGTGTCGGAAAGCCTTCCCATTCATAAAAAACGATACCGAGTGAACACTTGCGTCCACTCGGTATCGTTTTTGTGTCAATCGAAGCTGACCGAAAAAGCGACGGTCTTTTCATCATTGGGATCAATGCGGAACATATCGGGCTTTTCGGAGATTTCCTCGATCGTCTGATCGTAAGCAGGCAATCCACACCACGGCTCTACGCAAACGTAGGGTGCCTCTGTGCGCGGTGCGTGCCAAATGCCGAGATAGGGCATTTGCGGATAGTGGAGCGTGACCGAACGCGCGCTGTCCTTGGACTTCAACGTGACGCGATCACTGACGCGTGCGAGAAAGATGGCGTCGATTGCGAACAGGTCATGCGAGAGAGGCAGGATTCTGCTGTTTGTCAGCGGATAGGCACGGTGCTTGCCTGTTTGGAAGCAGGTGGGGGTCAACACGATCTCGTCGGGACTGCAGGGCTCGGCAAATTCCAGATAGTAGTCGGAAAAGACGCCGTTGCCGTCAAGCGGCAGGTTGAATCCCGGGTGACCGCCAAAGGTCGCGGGCAGGATCTCATTTCCCGTATTGCGGATCTTGGCAACGGTGCTGAGTCGGGAGCCCTCCAGACGGTAGGTTATATTCAGGATGAAGTCGAAGGGATATTGTGCGCGGGTGTCGTCGTTTGCGCACAGCTCAAAGGTAGCCTCGGTATCGTTTGCGGTGACCAATTTGGTCTCGGACGCACGCAAAAAGCCATGTGTCCCCATCTGGTAGGTCTTTCCGTTGTGGGCATAGGTTTGCTCTACAAAGCGACCGCAGATCGGGAACATCAGGGGTGCTTGACCCTTCCAAAAGGTTGGGTCACCTTGCCAGATGTACTCGCAGCTGCCGCGCTTGACGGAGGTCACCTCGGCACCCTTGGTAGAAAGGGTAACGGTAAGCTGATCGTTTTTCAAAATGCAATTCATAGCAGGTATTTCCTTTCCGTATGAGAATCTGTGGCGGTTATTTGTGCCGTGTCTTGGGAGCGCGTCCCCCTCTGACTCCGGGGGCTTGCTTGGATGATGTATTCGACCTTCCGTTGCGTGACGGGGGTCTTTTTTCACGCTTATCATGAGGGGCGTCGGATTTCCCCCTAGGGGATCTTTGTTGCGTGCTGTCCGCAGGTCGGATCAAGCATTCCTTGCCGTAGCCGATCAGATCAGTTCTGCCTGCCTTTTTCAGCGCCTCACGCACAAGTGCGGCATTTTGCGGACGGTTGTATTGCAGTAACGCACGTTGAAGCTGCTTTTCGTGATAATCGGTCGCAACATAGACGGGCTTCATGTTCAGAGGATTGATGCCTGTGTAATACATGACGGTGGATGCCGTTCCGGGGGTGGGGTAGTAGTCCTGCACCTGCTCGGGGGCGTAACCGTTTTTCTTGAGGCAGAGAGCCAGCTCGATCGCACTCTCGAGTGTTGAGCCGGGGTGGCTGGACATCAGATAGGGGACGAGGTACTGCTCCTTGCCGATCTTTTTTGTGATGTCAAAGAATTTGGAGCGGAAGCGCTCATATACGCCGAACGAAGGCTTGCCCATACAAGCGAGAACACCGTCGGCACAATGCTCGGGTGCGACCTTGAGCTGACCGCTGACGTGATCCTTGACGAGCTTATAAAAGAAGCTGTCGTCGGGGTCTGCCAAAAGGTAGTCGAATCGGATGCCGCTTCGGATAAAGACCTTTTTGATGCGCGGAAGTGACTCGACCTCGCGCAAGAGCTGCAGATATTCGGTGTGGTCGGCTTTCAGATTTTTGCAGGGCGTGGGGGCAAGACATTTCCGACCCGCGCAAACGCCGTCCTTCAACTGCTTTTCACAGGCAGGGTAACGGAAATTTGCCGTGGGGCCGCCAACGTCATGAATGTAGCCCTTGAAATCGGGGAGTTGTGTGATCTTTCGCGCTTCCTCTACCACGCTTTGGATGCTACGCGAGCGAACGGTTCTTCCCTGATGGAAGGCAAGGGCGCAGAAGTTGCAGCCACCAAAGCAACCGCGGTTGTGGGTGATCGAAAATTTGACCTCCTCGATGCCGGGGACACCGCCGAAAGCCTTGTAGCTCGGGTGATAGTCACGCATATAGGGAAGGGCGTAGACGTGATCCAGCTCCTCGCGCTCCAAGGGGGGCATGGGCGGATTTTGCACCAAAAGCTTGCTGTCATATAATTCGCAAATCGCCCGTCCGTTGATCGAATCCTGGTTTTTATATTGCACACCAAAGGCTTTGGCGTATTCGTGTTTATTTTCCTTCAGGACGTTATAGTCAAAGGTTGCCGCCACGTCAAAATGGAGCGCCTCCTCGGGCTTGCAAAGATAGACAGTGCCGCGCACGTCACGGATTTTGCGGATCGGGATTCCGCGAGAGAGCAGATCGGCAATGCGAACCAATATTTTTTCACCCATTCCATAGGTCAGAATATCGGCACGGCTGTCCACTAAAATCGAGCGACGAACCTTGTCATCCCAGTAGTCGTAGTGCGCAAAACGGCGCAAGGATGCCTCTAAGCCTCCTATGATGATCGGAACATCGCCATAGGCTTCGCGGATGCGGTTGCAATAGACGATCACCGCACGGTCGGGGCGTTTTCCCATCACACCGCCGGGGGAGTAGTAATCAAAGCTTCTTTTCTTCTTGGCGGCGGTGTAATGCGCGACCATGCTGTCGATATTGCCGGACGTCACGAGAAAACCGAGCTTGGGGCGACCGTATTCGCGGAAGGCGTCACAGCTTTTGTAGTCGGGCTGTGAAAGGATGGCAACGCGGTATCCCGCATCCTCCAGCACACGCGAGATAATGGCAACGCCAAAGGACGGGTGATCGACGTAAGCGTCGCCCGTCACATATACAAAATCGGGAGCGTCCCAGCCTCGCGCCTCCATGTCGGTGCGGCAGAGTGGGAGAAAGCCTGTTTGTTGCATGGTGGTTTCCTTTTCAATCGGTTTGTAATCTTTTAGCTATGATTATAGATAGTATATCATACATTCATCTTTTTTTCAATGCTTTTTCGCAAGCAGAACCGCAAATACTCAACTTTTGGTTATGACTTGAGCGCACGAAAGCAAAAAATTTAGCAATAAAAAATCTGTTAAAAGTTTTTGAGGGGGGATGGGGGTGCGGGGGAAGGAGGGAGCGTTTTTTAAAAAGCTCCCTCCTTCCCCCGCAAAACCCTCCTAGTCTTCTCTATACGTTTTTTTGCCTTGCATGTCCGAGGCAAGCTTGAAGCCGTCGATCTCGCCGCGTTGGATAGCGCCATAGATGCGGTAGCGGAGACCGTCGTGCTTGCGCTCCAGGTCACGCAGGAGCTGCTTCATTTCCTCACGTTGCGTGTTTCCGTCGGCGGGGCAGGGGGATTTGATGACGGGAAGTGAGACCTTGGACGCAAAATAGCGCACGTCCTTTTCGGGCATGTAGATCATCGGGCGGATGAGCTTGATTCCCACGCGTGAGAGGTGGGTCACAGGCGAGAAACAACCGAGACGTCCCTCAAAAAAGAGATTGAGCATAAAGGTTTCCACCACATCGTCAAAGTGATGCCCGAGCGCGACCGAGGTGCATCCAAGCTCCTTGGCGGCACTGTGAAGCGCCCCGCGTCGCATCTTAGCACAGAGCGAGCAGGGGTTTTTCTCTTTTCGGATATCAAAAATGATGCGAGAGATCTCGGTGGGGACGATGTGGAGTGGGACGTTCAGCTCGTCACAAAAGGCTTTTACGGGCGAGAAATCCATTCCCTCAAAGCCCATGTCCACGGTGATGGCGATCAGCTCGAACGGGATCGGATAAAAGCGGCGCAGCTCTGCCATGGCACAAAGGAGTGTGAGGGAATCCTTTCCTGCAGACACTCCGACCGCAATCTTGTCGCCCGCTTCGATCATTTGGTAATCATGCAATGCGCGGCGTGTAAAGCTTAAAATTCGTTTGATATGTTCCATATACAAAAGCAGGGGCTTCACAGTTCGGAAGCCCCTTTTTCTTTCCTGTTTTGATCTGTCAATCAGTCGGCAACAGCTTCCTCTGCTGCTTCCGTAGCTTCGGTCTCAACAGCCTCTTCGGTAACTTCCTCTGCTACCTCTTCGGTTGCTACCTCTTCAGCTTCTTCCAGAGCCTCTTCCTCATCGGGAAGCTCGTCTTCTACGTCGATGGTGAGGGAACGGATTGCCTTCAACTGACGATAAATACCGTATGCAATTGCGGTGGTGGCAGCGGCTGCAACGCCGATACCGATCAGAATTTTAGTGTTGGTTTTCATGGTTTTATCTCCTTTTTTAAAAATAAACTTCGTAAAACAGCCGACAGGTCTCATAAACGGCTTGAGCCGAGGGAGTGAGAATGCGGCTTTGCACCTCGTCCGTGCGCGGCAAATAGAGCAACAGCGGAGGAGTCATCCGCAAAGAGGGCGCGCCGCCCTTTACGGCTTCTGTCAACACCATGCAAGGCTCGCTTTCGGCGTCTGCATGCACAAAGGTCATGCGCTTCGGCTCCAAGCCAGCCTGCCGCATGGCAACAAGCTGGTCGGTCAATCGGTCGGGACGCAATACGGTTACAAATCTTCCGCCATAGCGCAAGAGTCTTCCCGCCGCCGCACAAAAATCGGCGACCGTTCCGTGGACCTCATGTCTTGCAATATATTTTTCATCCCGCAGGTTCCGTTTTCCCGAATTGACCTGCATGTAGGGCGGATTGGAGATCACCAGATCGACCTCACCGCCAAAATCTGCAGGCTTGAGATCGCGCACGTCGGCACATCGGTGCAGAATCCGTTCGGACAACCCGTTGAGCGCGGCATTTCGCTCGATCAGCTCGGCAAATGTGGATTGTATTTCTACAGCGTGGATCACTCCGACCTTGTCGCGTGCGGCAAGCAAGAGGGGGATGATACCTGTTCCGCTTCCGAGATCGACCGCAACGCTGTTTTTGGCGGGTCGGACATAGGCGGCGAGCAGATAGGCGTCGGTTCCAAAGGTGAGTCCTTGCTTTTTTTGGATCAGACGGATCTGTTCGTTTACCTCATCGAGCCGCTCATCGGGGAGCAAAGCGAGGAGAGCCTGATCGGGTGCGTCATTCATAGGGGAGCATCCTTTCTCCGCGGGAATCGTGTCGTTTTTTGGGGTTAAAGACCGCAAGGCGGAGCAGGCGGCAGATCAAAGTCGCTTGCTCCGCCTTTGCGGGTGATGTAATTAAGCCTCCTGAGGAGCGCCAACAGGGCAAGCCTCAGCGCAAGCACCGCATCCGGCGCACTTATCAGCGTCGATCACATACTTGCCGTCGCCTTCTGTGATAGCTTCGCAAGGGCAAGCCTCAACGCAAGCACCGCAGGATACGCAATCGTCGGTAATCTTATATGCCATGTCTGTATACCTCCTATAAAGTGATACCTATATTGTATCACATTTTTTTTGTTTTGCAACTGTTTTTTTGAATTTTTCAAAAAAATTTCATAATCTTAAAAGGGATTTGAACCGATTGGAAGAAAATCAGTTATTTTCCTCGGCTTTTTCGGCTTTTTCCGCATCCTTTCGCTCGGCTCCGCCCCGTCTCTCGCGCGGAAGTACCGTGACGCTGTCTCTGTGGTACTGCTTGGGCGGGGTATCGGGGGAATCCTTGAGGATCACACGGATGGTTCCTGCCAGCGGATTGGAGCTGATCACGGTGCCGATGCCGTCCTCGGTGCGCACAAGCGAGTCGTTTGAGGGAGTTTTGCGGATCTCCTCGGCATAGACCTCCGACTCATACCGCAGACAGCACATCAATCTGCCGCAAACGCCCGAGATCTTGCTGGAGTTGAGAGAGAGGTTTTGCTCCTTTGCCATTTTGATCGACACCTGTGCGAAATCGGGCAGGAAGGTCGAGCAACAGAGTGCTCTGCCGCAGGCACCGATGCCGCCAAGCAGCTTTGCCTCGTCGCGGATACCGATCTGACGCAGCTCGATACGGGTGCGGAAGACCGATGCGAGGTCCTTGACCAGCTCGCGGAAGTCAACACGTCCCTCGGCGGAGAAGTAAAAGAGCAGCTTGGAGTTGTCAAAGGCGTACTGCACGTCGATCAGCTTCATTTCCAGACCGTGCGCGCGGATCTTTTCCTGACAGACCGTGAGAGCATTCTTTTCCTTTTCGCGATTCTCGGCATTGTGCGCAATATCGGCTTCGGTAGCGATGCGGAGCAGGGGACGCAGGGGGGCTACGGTTTCGCTGATCGCGATCATGGTGTTGGCAAGACAGATCTCACCGAATTCGGGACCTCTTGTGGTCTCCACAATGGCAAAGTCGCCCTTTTGGGCTTTGATGCTTTGGGGATCGAAATAATACATTTTTCCCGAGGAGCGGAAACGAACGCCAACGACCTCGACCTTCTTTTGAGAGAGGTCGGGAGCTGCCTCCTCGGACGGCTGATCGCTGACTTGTACCGCTGTTACATCGGGGGTGCCTTCCATCTCTGCCGCAGGAGTCACCTCTGCGGTGGGCTCGGAAACGGCGGAAGCCTGTGTGGGCGTGCTCGAAGCACTGTAAGCGGTGGGAACACTGCCGTCAGCCGACTTGAGAACGATCTGCGCCCGCAATTCGGAAAGCTCGATCTCCTCACGGCTGGGCTTCTCATAAGGGTCATAGGGGCGTCTTTCGGATGAACGCGATTGCCCTCTGTTGCGCCTTCTTTCACCGTCACGGTTGGATCTGCGGTCATTTTGAGCGGGCTTGTCCTGATTCTGACGGTTGTGTTTCTTGTTCCCTGCGTTTTGAGAAGCACCTTGCTCGCTTCCGGCGGTGTTTCGGTTGGTATCGTTTTGCGGACGAACCTTGGGCTCGGTCACATCCGATGCGGCGTCGGCTACAGCCTCGGGACGCTCGGTGCGTGGGGGACGGTTGCCCTTATGATGATGCGGACGGTGGCGATTTCTGTGCGCCTGTCCGTTTTGCTGAGTCTTTTTTTCTTGTTCGGGACGGTTATTTTGCGTTGTATCTGACATGAATCGGAATCCTTTCTGTATTGAGCTCCGTTTTGAATTTGGAATAAGGTGTTGCCTTAAAGCAGCCCTGTGCTTGTGGCAAGGGCGGTCAAGGTCAGCCGTACGTTGGCGTTGATGCGTAAGCGGTCGATCGCCTCGGCGGTGCATTCGCAAAGGGTCAACAGCTCGGGCGTGGTAAAG
>JAZOPW010000406.1:0-2668 GCA_045655785.1 Eubacteriales bacterium | reverse complement strand
AATGTTGTCTTCCTAAGACCGCTTGGCCTCCGACTTGCACCATAAGAAGGCCCATGCCCAGCAGCAGCAGGGTCAGCATGAGCAGAGGAAGGTCCACCGGCCCGCGGGCCAGCTGTTCCTCTATGGTCAGATCACGTTTTGCTTTGCGGGCCATGGTCTCGCCTCCTTTTCATGTTGATACTTCCTGTGTGTCTATCCTCGCACTCAGAGCGGCAGCTTATCCATCACGCCCCAGAATGCCAGAATGCAGGTCATCATGGTGATGACGGAGAAAATACAGAACAGTTTGATCTCACTCCAGCCCCCCATTTCCAAATGGTGATGCAGGGGTGCCATGCGGAACAGGCGCTTGCCCTTTCGATCCTTGGAAAAGCGTTTGGTCAGCTTGAACCAGATCACCTGCAAAAAGCTGGAGAACATTTCGATGATAAAGACGGCAGATACGATCAGTCCAACCGACTCCAGCTCGGTCTGAAATGCCGCCGCGATCACAAAGGCTCCGAAGAAAAGCGAGCCCGTGTCGCCCATAAACACTCTTGCGGGGTTAAAATTGTAAACCAAGAAGCCCACCGACGCACCGATGAGAACCGCCCCTACCAAAGAGAGCTGCTCATCAAACGCACAAAAAGCCAACACGGAGTAGAATACTCCCGCGACCAGCACAACAGAGCTTGCCAGCCCGTCAATGCCGTCGGTGATATTGCCTCCGTTGACCACACCTGTCAGCACGATGACCGCGATGGGATACCACAGCCAACCAAGCTCCAGCGTCAGGTCGGTGAAAGGAAGATCAACAGCTGTATCCATATATCCCGTATAGGACATCACGCAAACGTAAGCCGCCGAGATCACAAGCTGCAAAAACAGCTTTTGCTTCCAGGTCAAGCCCTCGTTCTGCTTGCGGATCAGCTTGCAATAATCGTCTACAAAGCCGATGGCTCCGTTTGCAACTGCAAATGCAAGGGTCATAGCCAACGGGATATAGCTTGCAGAGGCACCGCGCGCGCCCTGTACGATGAAGAAGACCGCCATGACGATCATGGTTGCAAGGATGAATCCAATTCCACCCATAATCGGCGTTCCCTCTTTGCTTTTGTGCCAACGGGGACCGATGTCCAGGATCGTTTGTCCAAGCTTATGTGAGCGCAGGATCGGGATCAAAATTCGTTCCGCCACCACGGTAAGAAGAGATACCGCCACCGTGACAACCGCAAAAACAAGTGTAAACCATTCCATAATGCAGACGATCCCTTTCCAAAATTCTGTCAGATGCGATCCTTGATCGCGTCGATGATCCTCTCGGCTCCTACCGAGCGGCTTGCCTTAAAGAGCACCACGTCACCCTCCTGTAGATCCTTCAACAGGGCTTCCGCCGTTCCTTGCAGATCCAATACGTCGGAATTTTGCGTAATGCGTGCTTTTGCCATTCCGTTTTGCCGTGCGCCCACGGCAATCTGGTCTCCGCCGCCTCCGACGGTGAACAGGCGTTGAATCTTCTTTTTGGCAAGATAGGCACCAACCGAGCGATGCAGAGCGGGGCTGTCATTGCCAAGCTCCAGCATATCTCCCAACACCGCCACGCTTCGATTTCCCGTGCGTCGGCTGTATTGCTCCAGCACGTCAACGGCACAGATCATCGATTCGGGGGATGCATTGTAGCAATCCTCAATGATCGTGATCCTTCCCAACTGATAAATATGCTGACGCATTCCCTCGGGAACGTATCTCCACAAGCCCTCGCGAATGTCATCCTCGTTCATCCCCGCGATCACCGCAACCGCAAAGGCGTAAAGTGCGGCATAGACGTTGTGCTTTCCGAGCAGACGAACCGCCAGATCCTTTACGACACGCTCACCACGTACAATATCGAACACCGTACGGTCGGTCTCCACTCTGATATTCTTTGCATAAAAGTCGGCTTTTTCACTCGAAACCGACACATAAACCGTGTGGTAACTTTTGCCGCCCACATTGGCAAGCAGGGGCTCGTCACCTGTCAGGATCAGAATTCCGTTTTCCTTCAGACCCGAAAGGATCTCGAGCTTGGCACGGCAGATATTTTCACGCGAGCCGAGCATTTCCAGATGTGAGCTTCCCACGTTGGTGATGATCGCAATGTCGGGCTCGGCTGTGATCGAAAGTCTCTCGATCTCACCGAAATTGCTCATTCCCATTTCCAACACCGCCCAATCACACTCGGTAGGAAGAGCAAGCATGGAAAGCGGCATTCCCACAAGACTGTTGTGGTTCCCGGGAGTCATGGACGTATGAGACGAAACCGACAGAACCGATGCGATCAGATCCTTTGTTGTGGTCTTTCCAACGCTTCCCGTCACGGCAACCGTTTTGCATCGCAGATACTGACGGTAGGCATTTGCCAGCTTGGAAAGTGCCAGCTCGCTGTCATTGACCACGATGGCGGTAGCATCCGAACGATCGAGCATTTCATTCCGATGCTCACAGATGATGCATCTACATCCTCTTTCCAATGCGGCACCGATAAAATCATGACCGTCCACGCGTTCTCCGCGCAGAGCCACGAATGCCGTCTCGGAATCCGCCTCGCGCGAATCGGTGCAAATCGAACGAACCGAGACCTCGCCAAGTGCGCCTTGGTGAAGCTCACCGCCGCACATTCTTGCAAGGGTTCCGAAGCTGATTTGATTGG
>JAZOPW010000405.1:0-5624 GCA_045655785.1 Eubacteriales bacterium | reverse complement strand
CCAATTTGTCAATATAAAATTGCCAAAAAACGGCATATTTTAACGAAAAAAAATAACCTTTCGAACTTGGTCAAAAAGGTTATCTTTGTATTTAATTATTCTTCATCAGACTCTGCTGCGGTTGCGGGAACAGTCTGCTTTTTTCTTGCGGTAACGTTCACAATGATAGACGCAATCGAAGCGATAAGTGCCACAAAAGCAACGATCAACGCAAGTGAGCCTTCGCCGAAGATGGAGGCTGCGCCGTTGGCAGCATCGGCATCTGTGAACTTCATGTTATCTCTGTCATAATAGGTGGAATCGGACATTTTGCAATCGATAAACGTGAGAACTTCTTCGTCTACAGCAAAAGTGTATATCCAATCATCGTCAATTTCCTTGAATAAATTCTCGGCATCCGGCACCTTGTTGTTTTCAAAAGTACAGTTTTTGAAATAACTGTCATCGTAGTGTTCACCACGGGAGTACATAACGAAGGATTTGTTATTTTCAAAGGTCGTATTCTCAACATAAAGGTGAGAATCATCATAAACACTAATCGCAAAGACTGCTGCATTGTTGGTGAACTTGGAGTCGCCCGAAAGAGTAAAGGTGGAATCATCAAGAACGATCAACGAAGAAAGCAAATTGCTTGATGCATATATACGTCCAATATAATCATCATCATAATAGGAGCCGTTGTTGACAAAGGTAACCTTTTTCATTACCAAATCGCTGTCCTCGGCGTGTACGATAGAGGTGGTGCCGCAGGTCTTTTTGCTCTCGTCTTCAATGCCGTTTCCGTCAAAGGTGCACTCATAAAGGTACACTTTGCTATTGTTGGCGTAAATGGCTGCGCCATAGTCTTCGTCGTTTGTGTTCTGGTTGTTCTTGAACTCAACGCCATTGAAGGTTGCTGTACTGTCTTCAATGTAAATAGCACCGCCGTAGCAGTCAAAAAGCTCGTTACCGACCACACCGTCAATGCTGTTGTCTCTGAAGCTACCGCCGTTCATTACGAGGGTTGCGTTATCGTAAAGCGCGATTCCGCCGCCGTCGTCATTGTCAGCAACGTTGCCTACGATATGTACATTGTTCAGCGTAACGTGAGCGTCGTGGATATGAATACCGCCTGCACCGTTAGTGCTCTTACCGCCGGTGATGGTGCCGTTGTTGATGATAACGTCAGCATCCTCATCGATATACATAACCTCACCGTCAGAAATGCTATCGGGGAGGACACGTTTGATGGTGTGGCCGCCCAAGTTGATGGTGATTTTTACATCGTCGGGAATTTCAATGGTATCGTTGTCAAAGCCTTCTGAGTTCAACTGCATAGCGGGGTCATCGGTAAAGTTGCCGTCGTCGGCAGAAGTCCAGTCGGCATAGAAGTCAACGATGATACGCTCGTATTTTGTCTTCTTTGTTTGTGCGGGAAGACCTTCGTGGATAGCTTTGTGCCAACCGTTTTCAAAGTTGGTGTAGTCACCGACAAGCACGGTTTCGTCGCCCTTAATTGCAGTGACACGAATGAGAGTGCCCTCTGCAGGCTCGGGGAGTTCTTCTTCAGCAAACGCGGTAATCGAGAGTGCACCTGCCATCAAAAAAAGTGTCATAATGATTGCAAGAAATTTTTTCATGGTTTTGTTCCTTTCAGATATGAAAAATTAAAGATTTGCTTTATTACTTACGTTACACAACGTCCGTTGTGCAAGCTTAGCCTGTTTTGATTTGCTTTTTCCTTTTGATTCGCCACACCACAAAGGGAATATAAGTGGTGATCGGGAGCAGGTATCCGATGATCTCGAGGTCCGATTGCACCAGCATATTGTAGATTCCGTGGTATGTGATGGCCGTGGACAGCAGAGCAAAGGTGCCGACCACAAAGAGCTTCTGCTTCTTTTTAACAAAGGATATTCCCACACCCACGAGAAGCGTGCACATGCCGTGCATAAGACCTGCGCCAAAGGCTCGGATCATAGCATCGATCATGTTGAACGAATTGCTCGTCAAAAGGTAGAACGCATTTTCCAAAACGGCAAATCCGATACCAACCGCCATGGATGCGGTGAAAAGCGCTTCCTTTTTCGGCGTGAACACGGTCGCGAAAACAAGGATCGGGAACGCCTTGAGTATCTCCTCGGAAATGGGAGTTACAATAATTGTGATCTCAAAGGTGCTCATGGATAATATGCCGCGCAGATACGCGTTTATTTCGGACGCAAAGACCGAAAGGAAAATTCCGATGAGGAAAAAGATCATTGGCTGACGCGCTTTCTTTTCCACAAGGCACGCCATCAGCAGAATCGGTATAAAAATCGATACGAAAAGTATGTAGATCAAATTGTCCATCTCTCTGCTCCTCTCTTGGCGGCAATCATCAGTGCCACGCAAAGCACCGCAAAGACAACGGAGGTTATCACGAGCTGGGTATTATAGAGATAGCTCCATGCGGTAAGGCAAAGAAGTTCTGCAAAGCCGAGACACACGGCAAGCACGTTATAGGGCTTGATCGCCTTGATGAATCCGAAATCGAGATCGGGAATGATCGCGTGCTTGAGGTTGTAATACACGCTGAAAACGGCGGGCAGCCATACCAGCAAATAAGTAACCTTCGTTGGCGTCGGGAGATCCTCCATCAAGCCGTTGGGCAAATAAAGCAGGATCACACACAGGGGCGCTATCAAGGATACGTACCGTGTTGGACGGATCTGCTTGGAGCCGTCATCGACGATTCTGTCCATTTGGCCGTAGCTTGCGGTAATGAAGAAAAGGAAAAAGCCTATTCTTCCCAGATATGCCGGGGTGAAGCCCTCAAGCACCGTTTCGGTGGTTAGCGTTTGGCACAGGTGGTAGATGCTGCCAAGCGCGTGAGATCCCATGGCCATGGTGATACTTTGCAGGAACAGCGGTTTTCCTTTTTTGAAAAACTTACTCACTCCGTATATAAATGAAAATAACGTTGCGGAGAGCGGAACCAATTCTGCTATCCACATACAAATCAGGTCTACGTTTCCCAGTTTGTTTTCCTCCTCCCGTATGGTTTGAAATAATAATATAATTAAATATATAGTAACCCTATTTTATATTGAGTATAGCATATAGGGTATGACAAACCTCTTACAAATTGTTTTTTGCTCTCTGCGTCGCCTACAAAAAATATCAGTTGAAAAATTTGAAGCCTTGTGATATAATCGATTCAATAAGCTCAAATTTGTCAAATACTTCAAAAAGCCATCCAAGCCATGGCGCGATGGCAAAAAAGTAATCGGGAGACGTTATTTTATGAATTTCAGACCTAATCCTCTTTTATACGGAGCGCACGAGGATTTTCTCAGCAGCTTCAAGCTTGTGGTCACCATGCGCGACGAGGTTGACCACGCGCTCCTGCTCCACGCGGTCAGCTCGGCCATGAAGCGCTACCCTTATTTTAGCGTTTTCCCTCAAAAATGCGGAGACAGCATACGGCTGCAATTCAACGAAGCGCCGGTTCCCGTATTTGAGGACGGGCGGTGCGTAGTGCTTGGCACAGAGGAGTGCGACGGACATTTGTTAGCATTTGGCCGCGAGGGGAAAAGGATCATTTTGCACGCAAGCCACTATATAGCCGACGGAATGGGGATCGGGCCTCTGCTGATGAGCGTGCTGTACCTTTATATTTCGGAAAAATACGGGACGGAGGGCTTGGACGGCAGACGGATCCTGATGCCCGACGATCCCATTTCGGATGACGAATATGCTTATCCCTTCCCCGAGGAAGCGGTTCTGGAGGACGATGGGGAAACGCCGGGAATTTTGCCCGAGTCCGTCTATTCGCTTGATAGGACTGCGTTCGACGGTCAGGGGCTTTATGCCTATCACCTGCGGATCCCGCAAATTGCCATGATGGACGTGGCGAACCCCACCGACGGAAGTCCTGTTTCGTTCTTGTCGGTGATGCTGTTCCGCGCCTTGTGCGCACTGGATAAGGGACTTGACCGATCGGTGGTCGCCCACGTTCAGCACCAATACCGAGCGGCCATAAAGGCACCGTTTAACAGACACAGCTTGGTAAGTTATATCCCCGTTGAGCTTTCTCCCGCCATAAAGGGTCGCCGCGTGGAGCTGCAAAACACCGTTATACGCGGACAGATCATTCTGGGCAGCGAGGTGGAGGACGATCTGCGCGCAATCGACCGTTTGGTGTCGGTTTTCCCGAAAAACAATTGCTCAAGCCTTGCTGAAAAGCAGCTTGCGATGCGGCAATTTATCGAAAACAGTATTCGCCCAAAGACCTTCGGCATCAGCTACGTTGGAAAGATGAATTGGTGCGGTATGGACCGCTACGTCGAGGATCTGCACGCGTATATCGGGGAAAAGCACACGCCTGATATGCTTTTGATGGAGGTCATGACCGTAGGGGAATATTTTTCCATAAACTTTATGCAAAGCGGCCGCGGTACCCGATACGTAAATGCGTTCATGGAGCAGCTTGGGGAATTCAATATTCCCGTAAGTCTTGTGGGCGAGGAGCGATATGCCCTGTGCGATACGAGGATCCCGCAGTAAAAGGTCGCGTACAATTGGCAGAAATAAAAAACCAAAGGCGTGATGTTCTTATCGGAGAATTTATAAAATATCTTACCTTATTTGCTCTGCAGTAAACAAATAATTAACCCCGACAGATTTTAATGTCTGCCGGGGCTTGTTTATTCTGTTCGATAAATTGGAATTTAATTCAAGCCGCATTCTTTATACAGTTCTTTAATGCACGGTGATTTATACTCTATGTATCCGTCTATATCATTTGGAAATAGCTCGGCAGCTTTTTCTTTTATCAAGCTATATTTTCTAACCGCTTCAGGGTTGCTTCGGAGAAAATCTCTGAATGTAATATGGCGGTGCAATTCTTCCGAGTATTTAGGACATACATACAAGTGATGCATTTGCAGATGTTCTTTGCCCGAATACTTAAACGCCTCTCTATCCTTAATACCAAGATCACCCTCGTGGATATATCCTATTGCTTTCAATCCGTCAACTACCGCAGTAAATGCCGAGTAATCCTCAATAATCACATCAATATCAATGCAAGGTTTGGCAGACATTTCTTTGACAGAGGTGCTTCCGATGTGTTCAATGCCGATGATTAAATCGCCAATTGCTTCTTCAATCTCACCCTTTATTTTTTCAAAAGCTGATTGCCATGCTACATCGTATGGCAGTACAACAACCTTTCTTGTTCTCATATAATTCACCTACAAATTCTTATTTATCGTTCTGTTTATCGCCAGTTTCGCCTTTGTATTACAAAGGCGCAGGGCAACGCCCATACCCCTAAGGGCGCGCACAGCCAAAGGCTCCCTCCGGGAGGGAGCTGGCGCCGTAGGCGAATGAGGGAGAGCGCGATACAATAAGATTTATCCAAACCTAAAGTCACGCAGGCTCCTTCCACCACTAACGCGGTCCCCCTCCCTCTCGGAGGGAGGCTTTTACGGCAGCATCAATATACTCGCAGACACCACGAAAGCTTGTGCTGATCTGTCGGTTTGTAAACCGTATAACTTTCAGATCATACCCTTCAAGTATTTCCGTGCGGAATTCATCCTTTTGTCCGCCTTCTTCGGTATAATGTTGTGACCCGTCAATTTCTATGATCAGTTTGG
>JAZOPW010000404.1:0-5920 GCA_045655785.1 Eubacteriales bacterium | reverse complement strand
GCTTCAACTGCTTGAAGCGCGCAGGCATTGACACGGTTGAGGATCTGATCAACCGTACCGAAGAAGATATGATCAAGGTTCGTAACCTTGGAAAGAAGTCGCTGGAAGAAGTGATCCAGAAGCTCCATTCTCTTGGCTTGGAGCTGAAGAGAGAGGAAGAATAATCTTCTGCTTCTGAAGGATTCGATCCGCACAGAATAAAAAACGATTCGTAAACAGTAAGAAGGAGGGAATAGAAATGCCCGGAACCAGAAAACTTGGCAGACCTACCGCCCACAGAAAAGCAATGTTGCGCGGCATGGTTACCTTACTGCTTAGAAACGGACAGATCGAGACCACGCTCACCAGAGCGAAGGAAGTTCGTTCTATTGCAGAAAAAATGATTACACTCGGCAAAAAGAATACACTGGCAAGCCGCCGTGCAGCTTTGGCATATATCACCGATGAGGATGTTGTAAGCAAGCTGTTCAGCGAGATTGCTCCTACGTATGCAAACCGTCAAGGCGGTTATACCCAGATCTTTAAGCTGGGTGCTCGTAGAGGAGACGCTGCAGAGATGGCTATCGTAAAGCTGCTCGCAGAGACTCCGGTTGCAGAGGAGAAGCCCGTTGAGGAAGCTCCCAAGAAGAAGGCAACCAAGAAGACCGAGAAGGCTGAACCCGCAGCAGAATAATCAAAAAACGGCTGTCTCAATGCGCTTTGCATATGAGACAGCCTATTTTCATGGAATCGAATGCTTGAACGAAGGGCGTCCGTGCATCCGTTTTCTATTTTTCGGACAAATTGCTGATGTATTTCTTTGGAGAAACCCCTATATTGCTTTTAAAGACGTTTGAAAAATAAAGCGGATCGGAAAATCCCGATAGGAGGGCTACGTTTTTGATCGAATCAATTCCGTGATTGAACAGCGAGATGGCGTATTTGATGCGCAGAGAGCGCAGATATTCCGAGTGCGTGACCCCCATTTTTTCCTTGAACAGGTGGGAAAGATACTTGGCGTTATAGGAGAGTGTGGAGGCAATTTCGGCAATGGAGAGGTTGGGATTGGTAAACTGTTCTTCGGTAATTGCTACGATTTTGTTGATCAGACTGCTACGCTCGGTAGATTCTCCGAGAAAGCGCGAAAAGGTATAGAGCAGAATACTCTCGGCGGCAAGATCGATCGTTTGCTCGGATGCACGCGAAAGACTTTCCTTCCAAAGTGGGATCAAACCGTCAAATCCGTCAAAGCTCTGATTACTTTTGCCGATGTCAAAGCGGTGCAACAGCTCGTCGGCGCGTCGTCCGCGAAAATCAACGTACATAAACGACGTCTCTTCTGTTGGAGCAACACTGTAAGAGTCGTTTTCAAATGCAAAGATCAGACTTCCTGTGTGATAGGGAAGTCTTTTTTTATCGATTTGAAAAAAGCCGTTTCCTTTAACCACCAAAATCATACGGTGATGCATCAGGATCTGTTCCCGTTTCATGATTTCCATATCGGTCTCCAATATGAAGCAGGAGACCGACAGTGTGTCGGGAAAAACCTGTGTGGTGAATTTGCAAATATTGCTGCTTGACATTACTGTACTCCTTCTATCGGTTTGTGGTTAGTATATCATAAAAAAGACCGAAAATCAATAGAGAACTAACTTTTTTTTATAAAAGCATAGATTTTTTCTATTGAGTTTTGCGGATAAACATGATATACTATCTGTGGAAAGCGAGGAATGAAAATGTATTACGGATTGATTCTATTATCGGTTGTGATGTTTGGCGGTTGCTTTGCATTGAATGACAGTTACAGAAAAATGCGTGGAAGCGGACTTCGGATCTCGATGGAAATGACCTTTGTCGGATCTCTTGCGGGATTGATTGTGATGATCGCTGTGAATGGCTTACAGCTTGAATTTACCCCTTTTACCTTTGTTATCGCTTTGTTATCTGCTATTTCCGGATTTGGATTCAGCTTTTGTAGCTTCAAAGCCCTCGATGTAATCAATCTTTCCATGTTTTCGCTTTTTTCCATGCTGGGCGGTATGGCGTTGCCATTTTTGCAAGGAATTTTGTTTTACAATGAGCAGATCACACTTTCAAAGATTGTCTGTTTTGTTTTTATCTGCTTGGCATTGGCTATGACCGTTACACGCAGTGAAAAAAAGCAGGGAACCATTTATTACATCGGTATTTTTACATTGAACGGAATGTCCGGAGTTTTGTCCAAAATATTTGCGTCGGCGCCGTATGAAAAAACAAGCAGTGCGGGATTTTCGATTTGGATCACCGTTTGCTCAATCGTGATTTCGGGAATCTTTTTGCTGATCCTGACAAGAAAACCAAGCGACACTCCGCGATATAGCATCAAGGCATGCGGTGTGAGCGCGATTAACGGAGGCGTGAACCGGATTGCCAACTTCTTTTTGGTTATTGCCCTAGCACACGTGGATGCCTCGGTACAATACCCGATGGTGACGGGTGGAGTGATGATTGTATCCACTCTGATCTGCTTCTTTGGGGAGCGTAAGCCTACGAAAAAAGAGGTTATGTCGGTTATTTTGGCTTTTATCGGAATGCTTGCTTTGTTTATGATTCCGATTTAAAAATATAGTATGATAGGAGATTGAAACATGAAAAAGATCAAACTTGGTATTTTCGGTGTAGGGCGCGGTACAGAGAATATAAACGATTTTCTGGCGCAGGGGTGCGATATTGTTGCACTTTGTGATTCCAACAAGGAACGTATGGAAAAGGGCTCCAAAAAGCTTCCGAGTACAACCGTCCTTTACGAGGATTTTGATTCCTTTATCGAACACGATATGGATGCGGTATTTCTTGCCAACGCCTTCCATGAGCACACCCCATACGCAATTCGTTGCTTTGAGCGCGGTCTTCACGTGTATTGCGAGTGCATCAGTAACGGAACCATGGCGGAAGGTGTGGAATTGATCCGTGCGTTTGAAAAGAGCAAGTCGATTTTCATGCTGGCGGAAAACTATCCGCAAATGAAATTCAACCGTGAGATCAAACGCGTTTGCGACAGTGGAACCTTGGGAAAAATTATGTATGCCGAAGGTGAATATAACCATCCCGGAGATCCGTACGATACGAAATTCCTGAAGTGGTTTAACTATGATCCCAAGCATTGGCGCAACTATCTACCCAGAAGCTATTATGTTACCCATTCTCTGGGACCCTTGATGTGGGCAACGGGTGCTACTCCCAAGAAGGTGACCTCTTTTTCGATATTTGCTCCACCACCGAGTGATGTGCCGACTGCGGACCATGCCGGTGATCGCACGGCTGTTATCATGATGCAAAATGATGACGGGTCGGTCTTCCGTGTGACAGGATGTTGTGCTTTTGGTGGTCATCATAACTCTTATCGAGTATGCGGAACAAAGGGACAGATTGAAAATCTGCGCGGTATGGGCAAGCAGGTAATGCTTCGCTATAACGCATGGGAGAAGCCCGAGGGGGCAGAGAATGCAAAGCTTTATGAGCCAGCATGGAATGCGGAAAATGAGGACTTGATTGAAAAGAGTGGACATGGCGGTGCCGACTATCTTACCATCAAAATGTTCCTTGACTGTATTCGCGAGGGAAAACAACCCGAGCATCCCTTTGACGTCCATTCTGCGGTTGCCATGTCGTCGGTTGCGATTCTGTCACACCGTTCGATGCTGGAGGGCGGCGTTCCTTATGACATTCCCGATTTTCATGATGAGGAGTGGCGTAAACGCTATGAAAATGATCGCTTAACTCCTTTCTATGGAATGGACGGATCAGAGCCGAGCATTCCTTGTTGCTCGCATCCCGACTATCATCCGAGTGAAGAGCAGATTCAAAAATATTTGAAGCTGCTTGAAAACTGATATTCTATTCCAAAACAAACATTTTACGGTTTAATATTTAAATACAGTATGATTGGTGAATGAAAATGAAAAAGATTAAAATTGGTGTGTTTGGTGCGGGTCGCGGAATTGACATCGCAAAAAACTTCATGCTTTTAGGCTGTGATATTGTCGCACTCTGCGATTTTCATAAGGAACGCAGAGAAGCGGGAGCCAAAAAAATCCCTGACACAGCGGTGCTTTATGAGGATTTTGACTCGTTTATCGAGCATGATATGGACGCAGTGATCGTTGCGAACTATTTCCATGAGCATGCGCCCTTTGCGATCCGATGCTTTGAGCGCGGTATTCACGTTTTTTCCGAGTGCATCAGTAACGGAACGATGGCAGAAGGCGTGGAGCTGATTCGTGCATTTGAAAAGAGCAAATCGATCTACATGCTTGCTGAGAACTATCCGCAAATGAAATTCAATCGCGAGATCAAGCGTATCTGTGACAGCGGAACACTTGGAAAGATCCTTTATGCCGAGGGTGAGTACAACCATCCCGCAGATCCGTATGATACGAAATTCCAAAAAACTTATAATTACTTCCCGAAGCATTGGCGGAATTTCAACTCCAGAAACTATTATATTACACACTCGCTTGGTCCTGTGATGTGGGCAACAGGAGCGACACCTAAGAAGGTGGTCTCTTTCTCGGCGTTTGCTCCTCATCCGAGTGACGCGCCGATTGCGAGCCACGTTGGCGATCGCGCGGCAATTATCACCACGCAAAACGATGACGGATCGATCTTCCGCGTGACAGGCTGTGCCGCTTTTGGTGCACACAGCAACTCTTATCGCGTATGCGGAACCAAAGGACAGATCGAGAATCTGCGCGGTATGGGCAAGCAAGTGATGCTTCGTTATAACGCCTGGGAAAAGCCCGATGGCGCAGAGAATGAAAAGCTTTACGAACCGTCATGGAATGATAAGGATGAATCATTGATCGAAACAAGCGGACACGGCGGTGGAGATTATCTTACCGCAAGAATGTTCCTCGACTGCATTCGGGAGGGCAAGCAACCCGAGCATCCGTTTGATATTCATTCTGCAGTTGCGATGTCGTCGGTTGCAATCCTTTCTCATCGCTCGATGCTCGAAGGCGGCGTGCCCTATGACATTCCCGATTTTCACAATGAGGAATGTCGCAAACAATATGAAAATGACCGCCTGACGCCTTATTATGCTACGGATGGAACTCCGCCCAGTCTGCCTTGCTGCTCACATCCCGATTTTAAGCCGAGCGAGGAGCAGATTGCAAAATTTGTAAAGCTGGTTGAGTGATGATCCAATAAAAAGCTTTAAAGAAAAAAGCGGTACCTGAATGTGGCTACACATTCAGGTACCGCTTTTATAGGATTATACGGTTTCACTGTCGGATATTTTGGTCGGAAGGTCAGAAACCGATATACGAAATATCATTTGAACAATTGCTTTCATGCTGTCCGGTAAAGCTGCGGAAAAGGAGATGAATTCTCCTGACATTGGGTGCGTGAAGGATAGCTCTCCGGCATGGAGGCACTGTCCCACAATCAAATTCTTGTGCTTGGCTTCAAATTTGGTGTTGCTGCCACCGTATAGTGGATCTCCCAAAAGCGGGTGCCCGATGGAAGACATATGAACACGGATCTGGTGTGTGCGCCCTGTTTCCAGCTCACAACGGATCAAGGTAAAGCGTTGACCGTCAGTCTCGCCGCGCGCCAAAACCTGCCAATGCGTGACTGCATCGCGTGAGCGCAACTCGGAATTGCGGATCACAGCCATGCGTTTGCGGTCAATGGGGTGACGTCCGATGGGCGCGTCTACCGTTCCTTGGTCATCCTTCAGGTTGCCAATCGCGATTGCGTAGTAGATGCGATTGATGTGATGATCCTTTAACTGTGCCGACAGCTTCAAGTGCGCGTCGTCGTGCTTTGCCACCACCAAAAGTCCCGAGGTTTCCTTGTCGATACGGTGTACGATACCCGGACGAATAACGCCTCCAACCCCCGAAAGCGAGTCTCCGCAATGGTAGAGAAGTGCGTTGACAAGCGTTCCGTCGGGATT
>JAZOPW010000403.1:0-2463 GCA_045655785.1 Eubacteriales bacterium | reverse complement strand
TGCCATTGATCTTCGTGCAGGCGATATCCTCGTCATGCTCAACGGTGAATATGTTGTAGTAGAGCAAGTACAGCACGAGTTGCTGGAAAACCCCGAAACGACATATAACTTTGAGGTTGAGGATTTCCATACTTATTATGTCAGCAACACGGAAGTGTTGGTGCATAACAGATGTAAATCAGAATTGCCATCTAGAAGATATAACGCTGATCAAGAGGCTTTGATAGAACTTGCGAAAGAGAACAGAAAAGGAGTAAATTCATCTGACGCAGAGATGCTTATAGAATGGGCTAATGAGTATGGAATAAATAATCATCCTGCAATGACACCTCCGAATAGAAAAGGTATATGGAGTAAGCTTGAACATATAAAGATTGCTAATTTACATATTCCTATTATAAATTAGAGGGGTGTATGAAGTTAATTAATGTTGTTTTTGAAGATGACCTGGATGATGTGGATATTATCGAGGTTCCTGATTTTATTGCCAATGATTTGAATAAATATGCAGATGGTTTTATTAAATGGTTGTGTTGTACTCAAGATACACGATTTATCAAAAAGAATAAAAATGGCAATACCTATTATGTATGTGAAACCGATGGCTTTTTATATTGGCTTAATAATTTTGTAATTAATGCCGAAGAAAGGGCTGTCTTGGTTTTGGAACATGTTATGTTTGATAATCGTTACAATAGAATTGATTTTTAAACTATTCCTCCACCCGAATATGGGCGGAGTAGAGTGAACAGGAACACAGGTGACAGTTCTCTGTCTCCATAATCCAACAAACAACCATCTAACACAAAAATTCTTTTATTCGTAAAAACTTAATCCCCCGGGGGCGGTTCTATGGTCATTTCGACCACGGAATCGCCCCTTTGTGTTGGGGCGTTTTTGCTGAAATGGGGAGGTGAAGTCGGGCGATCAGTCATGATAGAAGAGCGGCTCGCGACTTTTACGGAATTGCCCCGGAGTGACACCGCACGCCTTTTTGAAAGCTGCTCCAAAGCGACAGACCTTTCCGAAGGAAAGCTCCTGCGCGATCTGTGAAACGCTCTTCGAGGTGTTCAAAAGCAGGTATTTTGCTTCGCAGATCTTTAAAAACGTGTAGTATTCATGTGGAGCATGATGCGTATATGACTTGAACAGGTGCGTAAAATGCGAGGGACTGTAACCAATGTGCATCGCCATATCCTGAACCGAAAGACCGTCACGCAAATGCTCACGCATATAGCGGATGGCTTCAAACAGAGCCTGTTGATGAACCGATGGAGCTGCAAGCTTTTCGCACTCGTCTGCATCCTCGTCGGCAAGCCTTGTCAGCAAAGTCAGCAGACCCAGATAAGCTTTCATCTGTTGCAACGGTGTGCTTTGCAGTCGGTACAGATCGGTGAGCTTGTTCCAATCGGCTTGCAGATCTGTGTCCGATAGAAACCGATGTGGGATGGCGTCCAGCACGTGTGTCAGCTCGTTGTTTGCTTCGGTGTCCGAAAGAACAAAATAGAAGAAATCGATCTCTATATCGTCGGGCTCCTCAAAAATGCTGCTGCGGATGTCCCCGGGACGGTTGAATACGAAAACGTCCTTTTCGATCGGATAGGGTGTTCCGTTGATATAAGTAGTTCCGTGACTCCTTCGGTGAAATTCAAGCTCATACGTCATCACAAATCGTGCGGGAGTTTGTTTCTTGCGTTTGGAATTGTACCAGACTCCGCTGCTTAAAATTTGAATATCCGGGATCCTTATCTGACCTCGCCTGCCTTTCTGTAATCGTTCGTTTTGGGGTATCGAAATCGAAAAATCATTGATTTTTGGGGATAAAAAGCAGAAAATGGGGGTTTTCTGCGCGCGACTTTTATGGTATTATGTAAGAGTATACAGCAATTGCTGTGAAAAGTCAAGAAGGAGATTTCAAAATTATGCCTTTTGTAACTGTTGAACCTCAAAAATGTAACATGAATGAGGAGGTCGTGATCAAGGATCATGCTACCAGCCTCTTGCCAGCCGAAAAAAAGTGGAAGCTTGTATGGAACGATGAATTTGACGGAACCGCTCTTGATGAAAGCAAGTGGAATTACCGCCTGAACTTCTGGGGATACCGTTCTCCCGCCTTTACCGACGAGGGCGTAGAGCTGGACGGTGAGAGCCATATGCGCATTCACATGATCCGCAAGGGGGACGATTTTTGTTCCGCTCATTTGCAAACAGGCGGATTGACCTTTGATAATCCCAGAGACGACACCTCCAAAAAATTCTGGCCGTTCGGCGCAAAGGATCCTGTAAAGTTCATGCATCGCTACGGATACTATGAGATCCGTTGCCGTCTGCCCAAATGCGACGGCTGGCACGCGGCATTCTGGCTACAGGCACCCGGCATCGGCTCGCATCCCGATCCCCGTGTTGCGGGTGTCGAGTGCGACATTATGGAAAACTTCCGTCAGCATCAATACGGAACGATGG
>JAZOPW010000402.1:0-3921 GCA_045655785.1 Eubacteriales bacterium | reverse complement strand
CCCGTTCGGTAAAAGTATTTACCGAACGGGAGTTCTTTTATGCGATTTTTTGTGTCTTTGGCAAAGCCAAATTATTCCGTTGGCATGCCAAATCTCGTTTCTTTGCGTCCACAGACTGTGCACGTATATACGTACTCGTGTACTTCTATGTCATCATTGTCAACGTAAACTCCATCGTCCCAAGTGTGATCCTCTGCGCCGTATACAAAGCCGCATTTTTGACATTTATACTCATGACGGTCCATTATGTTATTGACGTACGAAGCATTACCGCCGCAGCTTGGACAGATGTCGGAGGACAAGTCGCATATAATAGTTACTGTCAGCTCTTCGGTTGATTCATTGTGATCATTTGCTCCCGTGCCCATCATAAAGCAGATAGGGACGATTTTAATTTCGTGAACCGATTGGGACAATACACGAGAGCTTAATTCAAACGAGAAGGAAGGCGTGGCGCTGAATTCCGACATGGAATAGGTTTCTCCGTTGGGAGCTGTGACAGGCAACCACAGCTTTTCGCCATCTACGTATATGGAAAAACGGTGTCCGGTTGGACTTGAGGGATCAAATATACTATGGGAATTGCTTGTGATAGTCATTTCCATGATCGTCGTGAAGAGTCCGTCGTCCTTCGGTTGAACTGTGACTGTGGGCTTTTGGTGCTTGGTATGACAAGCCATACCGCCACCGCCCGCAGGCGGGGTAGCAGGAGTCTCTTCGGCCGTGGTCGTTTCGGGGGAGAGCGAATCGGGCCCGCGAGTGTATTCAAGAGTCACCAGGACATCATCGAGCTCAACTCCGTGATCGATAGAGCCGGAGGCCACGTTGGTCACGCACGCGGTTTCAATCGTGATAGTGTGTTTGCCCTCTTTTGTATGGGGAAGCAGGGACATCTCATATGTATCCTCCACGTGAAGATAACCCACCATTATATCAAATCTCCGGAACGGGATGATCTGGCCGTCAATTTTGACGATGAATTGATCGGATACAGGGTTGCTTTCCTCGAATTGCCAAGTGTGATTTGTGATGGTCAGTGTGTCTCCGTTAATGGTGACGGTCGGTTTTTTGTGTGACTTGAGGCAGGAGGGAACCATTTGCTGACCACCGCCTTCGGGTATATTGACGGTATCTTCTGTGATTGTGGCATATACTGACTCTGCCTGCGTTTCCGTTATTTCTACATACGTTTCGGAGGAAGAATCCCCGGAGTTTATTGCGATAGCAGCACCGCCGCCAATAGCAAGCGTTGCCGCAAGAATTCCAGCGGTGATTTTGGCTCCAAGGGAAGCAAAAACGGCTGAAGACGTGGCGGCTGCAACGGTAGTTGCGGTGGCCGCACCTGTTGCTGCAGTGGCTGCAGCAGCTGTGGAAGAAGCTACGGACGTGGTTGCTGCTGTTGCGGCGGCTGTGGAAGAAGCTACAGACGTGGTTGTTGCTGCGGCAGTTGTGGCAGAAGCCGCAGAAGTGGTTGCCGTAGTTGCGGCCAGTGTGGTTCCCGCAGCAGAGGACACCGCTTCTCCTATTAGCGCGGCATTCGCAGCGGACACAGTGGCGGGCTCGCCCAGGAACATAGTGATAAGAGGAAGCAAAGAGATGCCGTGAAGCTTTATTCCGGTTTTCTCCTCGTAATCCTCGACGCTGCACCGCAAAGCCTTACGGGCATAGTTGAGGCGGCTCTTGACCGTTCCTTCAGAAACACCCTGTATTTCGGCGATCTTCTTTACTGGAAGCTCGTCATAGTAATAGAGAACGACTACCGCGCGTTGCTCTTCGGTTAGTTTATCGACCATAGACAGAACAGTTTCGCGGAATTCTTTTTTTTCATATACCTCTTGGGGAATAGAATCCTCACTTTCATCGGCCATGGTATCAAGAATGGAATACCCCTCCTCGTTTTCCTCGATGAGCACGTCCTTGCTTTTTCGGAAGTATCTTGTGCACTGATGATATGTGATCTGTCTCAGCCAGGTTGAAAAAGCCTCGGGAGCCTTGAGAGAATTTATGGTCCTGATAACCTCCAGGAAGGTCTCCTGTGTTATATCAAGGGCGAGATCGTCATCCTTGACCGTTTTTTTGGCGAAATAATATACACTGTCGTAAAAGCCTTGGTAGAGCTCGCCGATGGCGTCACTGTCCCCGCTTTGGGCGCGTTTGACGGCATTGATTATATCATTTTTTTCCATTTTCAAATCTCCTTTCGGCAGAAAAAGTCAAGTAATTTTTTTAAGACAGAGTCGGCGGATCCTTTTGGCATAGGGTTTTCTTTTTGATCTGCCCGCAAAACAAAGTACATAAAATGATGCTTTCGCCCTGTTTTTTCATTGCGGTTTTGTTCGGTGTTTTTCATTATGTCTCCTTTTTATAACCGCGCGTATTTAATTATAATACTCGCGGGTGTTTTTTGTCAAGGGTTTCCCCTTTCATAATATAGGGGCGGTGTTGCACCGCCAGGTTTTATTTTTTTGAATTTATTTTTTGAGTTTTGCCGAAAAAACGGTATATAAAAATGAAGTGTTCGGTTGCGAAAAAAATTCGAAAAATTTTCAAAAAAATAAAACCAAATCAAAACCCGCGTCCCCTATGTATCAAAAGGGACGAAAACCGACAGATCGGTGACGTCGAAAAAAAGGAGAAAAATATGTATAACAATCTTTATTGCAACGATCAGTACACCCCCTACGACACAAGCAAGCGCGAAAAAAAGGCAGGCATCTGGCACTATATCAGAGTTTTCTGCTCGTTCTTCTCGATCCTGGCTACTCTTTCCTGCATCGGCATCTTTACGAATTACAGAAGCAACTTCATACCGCTTCTTATTGTTATGTGGCTTGCAGGCGTAGTTGCTGCCCTGCTTGTATCCCCCGCGCAGTTCTTTGTTTTCGGATTCGGCATCGTGAAGGCTCTTATGACCTTTGCATGGGTCTGCTTGCCTTTTCCCTTGGACCTTATTCCCGTTATGTTGGTGCTTCCTCTGAGCGCTGTTTTGATAGTTTTGCTTTTGTTCTGCATTCCCGCGGTGTTCACCATCTACACCTACTTTGACGACCTGAGCTACGACGCGACCGACAGCAAAAAGGAATGGATCGCCATTTTTGCGGGCGTTGGCGCGGCTCTTCTCTGCTTTGGTCTCTTTCTCGGTCTGACAGGCATTGGTAAAGCAGTTGAAGCGCCCCGGATGGAAAAGTCCTTTGACGCATACCGCATCTATAGCGACTATACAGAGTATTGGGATCGGGAAACAGTTTACACAGAGGAATCCCTCAGCGAGCCTGTTTCCGTTGAGGAGAGCGCAGGCGGATACGTCCGCGACTGCCGTTACGAGTTCGACCGATACGACGGAAACCTTCTTTCTCACTACACCGTAGATATTACCTTTGACTACTACAGCGACCATTGGAACATTACGTCTATTGACGAGCAGAAGACGCCCGTTTCCTTCACCGAGGTCGAGGGAACTTGGCGCGCGGTTGGAACGTATCCTCTGAACCTCTCTTACGGTAACAACTATGACGTAAAGCTCAGCTTCACTCCTGAGGGAGGTAGCGGAACCATTGACGTTACCTGCGGTCAGGAGGAATATCACTTGGACATAGCTGACATTGAGATAGGCGAGATGTCATATTACGAAACGTCAAGATACAGCGACGGAGAGATAGGTGCGGTTCTGCCCATGAAGCTCATTTTCAGCGAACCGTTGTCCTACAGCTCCTGGGGTACCTCCTATACTTATTTCGACATCGACTGTGTCTACTCTTTTGACACCAACACCATTTCATTCCATTCATTTGCTGCACGCTTGATGCTGACTGCGGCAGAGTAAAATGAAGATTATCCCAATTTGAACTGCCAAATTGTATGCACAGTACAAAAATCCCCTTGATGCGGTATTCTGATTCTACCGCGTCAAGGGGATTTTGT
>JAZOPW010000401.1:0-7217 GCA_045655785.1 Eubacteriales bacterium | reverse complement strand
CAAAGCACACCGTAATTCAATGCAAGCAGCCTGCGCGAATAATACTTTGCTTGCTCGCGCTCTCCCGCACCGATACAACGACCTACTACGGTGATCATGGTCGCCGAACAAGCCGTACCAACCATATATTGAAAGTTCGAGATCGTCAAGCCGACTGCATTTGCCGCGATCACCGCAGTTCCCATGGTCGAGATCAGCGTTTGCGTCAGCAGTCTACCAAATTGGAACATCGCGTTCTCAATGCCGTTCGGCACACCGATGTGCAGGATCTGCTTGATGATCTTGAAATCGGGCTTGTAATGAAAGAGATGCTCGACATGTACCTTGAAGCTTTTGCGATGGATCAGGATCAAAAGGATCACCGAGCCGCCAAGTCGTGCGACCGATGTTGCGATCGCTGCACCTGCGGCTCCCATGTCAAAGCCGTAGATCAGGATCGCATTGCCGCAAACGTTCATCACGTTGATCGCAAACGAAACAAGCAGGGATATGAGTGTGTTTCCCTCTGCGCGAAGACAGGCTCCGACTCCTTCATTGATCGCAAGAAGCGGAAACGAGATCGCCACAAAGAAGAAATAGCTCATCGCGTTTTCCATGACGTCTGCCTCCACGTCGCCAAACAGGAGCGAGAGGAGCGGCACGCGGAAGATCAGAACCACCACCGTCAGAACCGTGGCAAGGAAGGTTACGATGTAAAGCAGCTGCTTGGATGCCTCGGATACGTCACTGCCGTGCTTCTTGCCCAATGCCTGCGATACGACAACCGCACCGCCGCTGACCATGGCGGTAAAGAAAATGATCAGCAGAGTATCGAGCGTATTGATGAGTGATACTCCCGAAACCGCCGCTTCTCCTGCACTTGACACCATCATCGAGTCTACCGTTCCCACCAGCACGTTCAGAACCTGCTGGATCAGCAACGGAATGAGGATCTTGAGCAGCGCGCTGTTTGAAAAAAGGAGCTGACTCTTTTCGATCGATTGGCTCTTTTTGAAAAGTAACATGAGTTTGCCTCCAAAACGCGCTTTGCCATAATTTGAAACAAAAAATCTGTCAAACATTGACAAGCTATGCAAAGCGTGCTATAATTATAGCATAATTTTTTGCGCTTTTCTTGCCAAAAACGAACCAAATTGTGTCATTTTTTTACATGGAGAGAAATTATGCAAGCTTTTTTTCATTTAAAACGCGAGCTGAACAATCGGCTGGACTACAGCCGTGTGAAATCCCCAAGCTTCAACGTCCATTTTCATTCCAATATCGAGCTCTACTGTATCCGCTCGGGCGCGGTTGAGGTGCTGATCAATGACCAAAAGCGCGTGCTCCGCGAGGGGGAATTTTGCATTTCCTTCAGCTATGACACACACGGCTATCGATCGATCGGAGCCTCCGAGGTTGAGTTTTTGAGCATCCCGACCACTTATTGCGAGGATATTTTGCCCCTGTTTGACAAAAAACACGTCGATTCCCATTTCATCGATGACCCAAAGACCTGTCAAATCGTCTTTGATGCCATGACAGAGCTTTTGAAGCAACCGAATGAGCTGATGCAAAAAGGCTGCGTGTATCTGATTTTGGGCGCGGTTCTTGATAAAACCAGCTCCCTCCCCTCCGAGGAGAAACAAGGCGAGCATTTCTCTGCCGAGATCCTGATCTATATCAGCAACCACTTCCGCGAGGAGCTGACGCTTTCGATGCTGGCAAAGAAATTCGGCTACAACCCGAGCTACCTTTCCCGAAGCTTCCGACAACGCTTTGGAATCTCGTTTGGAAAATACCTGAAAATGCTGCGTCTGCGCGAGGCAGTGCTGTTGTTGCGAGACGGCAACGCAAGCGTCACCAAGAGCGTAATCGAGAGCGGCTTTGGATCGATGCGAAGCTTTTACCGCGCATTCCAAGAAGAATTCGGATGTACCCCAAAGGAGTATTTCTCCAACAAGACACCCTCAATCCGATGAAGCACCTCCCTACTTCCTTTTGAGAGCAACACGGTCACCGCAATCAATCTTATTGTTTTCTCGCCCAATCGGACGGCTGATCTCCCATGACAAAATGCAGCTCGCCCCCTTCGGTCAGCTGTCCGTGGGTCAGCCTGCAAACCTCAAGCGGCTTGCCCTGCCAGGTCGCGGATTGCACGTAAATGTTGCCCTCTCCCACGTTTTCTCCCGTGATGAGCAGATCCTTTCCGTTGCCCAGGTGAAAGACGATCTCCTCCACCCTTGTGCCGTGCAGATAATAGTTCTCGGTCGTGGCATACGGGAAAAAGCCGCACATCAAAAATACGTAGTAGGATGACATACCGCCGTTATCCTCGTCACCGGGGTAATCGTTCTGCCCCGAGAACCGCTTGATCACCCCGTCGATCACCCTTGCCGCAAGGTCGGGACGCCTGATCTCATCGATACAGAATAGCCACGGAATATGGAAGGATGGCTCATTGGTGAAATTCAGATAGCCCTCTTTTCCATTGTCATCGTTGTAATAGTTGACGCTATGCTCGCACGCCCAAAGAAGTCGCCGGGTAAAGGTCTCGACACCGCCCATCGCTTGGATCAAGCGCGAAAGGTCATTGTAATTGACGTAGGACGCATCCCAGCCCGTCATCTCGTAAAAATGGGAATTGTAGCCGCCGTGGGGATCGTAGCCATCGTCAAAGCCGCCGTCCTCATTCAGATTCTGCGGAAAGCCGAAAAAGCCCTCGCTCTCGGCATTCGGATTCCACACGTTCAGCCAATTTGCCGACCGTGCCTCATACCGTTCATATTCTACCTGCTGTCCCATGCTGCGCGACATGGTCGCAACCGCCTTATCGTTGAAGGCAAAGCCCAGAGTGACCGATGCAGGCTTGAATCGCCAGGTATAGGGAACTCCGCTCGCCGTTTGTCGGTTTTGGATGGCATATCCTCTTTCAAGATACTCGGGGGAGCGCATCATCTTGGCACTGCGCAAAAGCACCTTGTACGCGTCGCCCCAATTGTACTTGCAAAGCGGAACGCCCTTGAGATAGGCATCCACGATCACGTTTTCCACGTCATTGCCGCCCTGCCCCGCAAGCCCCTCCTGTGCCGCCATGTATTCGTCCGCGATCACGATCCCATTCCCCAAACGCTCATTTTCCTTGGCACGGTCGATCATTGAATCGATGATCACGCCCATCTTTCGCGGATACAGCAGAGAATACATGGGAAATACCGTCTTCCACGTATCCCAAACGGTGTGAAAATCATCCCATCTGCCATGATCGTCCGTGCGGTTGCGCGGCTGAATATTCATATGATACATTGCCGTGTAAAAGCGGCGAAGCAGGGCGGAGTCGTCGGAGCGCAGATCAATCGCGCCGAGAACCTCGCGCCATATTTTTTTTGCCGCATCCCTGACACGGTCATAATCAAAATCGGGGATCTCTTCCAGGAGAAACGCCTTTGCACGCTCAACACCGACAAACGAGATCGAAAGCTTGACCTTCACACTCGCGCCCTTTGCCAACTTGATATAGGCACCGAGCCGTTTTTCCGAGTTGATCGAAACACAAGTCGGAGCAACCGAGGAAACGGCGTTGATCGCATCTCCCTCAAAAATACCGATCTCCTTAAAATCCGCGTCAAACGCCATGGCAAAGTACATATTCCAATCCTTGCCGCTCCAATTGCCGAAGTAGGTGCCACCGCCAAAAATGCATTTGTGTTTCGGGTCAACGGTAATCGAGCCGCACCTCATGGCGGCGTCAATGTCAAGCTTATGTGCCACGTCGAGAAGAAGATAGGCATTCTCACCCTCGGGATGATAGTCAATGGTATAGATCGCCGCCGCGTGAGCAGGGGTCATCCTGACTCTGATGCCGTTTTCCAGCTGCACCGCATATTCGTATGCACGCGCATGCTCGCTCCCACGAGCTGCAAAGGACGCCCGCCTTGCGTGGTCAAGCTCGATTTTTCCCACTGCGGGGGAGAGCAGGAAATTTCCGTAGCATTTTGTTCCGCCCGCCCCCGAGGTGTAGGCGTGTCCGAATCCGATGATCGGCTGCTCACGCAGGTATCCGCCGCAATCCTTCTCCAGCGTTTCGGGGCTTGGATGGATCGAGCCTGCAGGAAGTGTGGGACCTGCCGAGGTCGCGCTTCCAACACCGAACAGGGGGTCGGCATAGTCAGTGGGGTCGAACGCCACATGACGCTTGATCGTCTTTTTCATACAAATTCTCCTTTTTTCGGTATAGGAGTATGATACCATGTTCCCTTTTTGAAGTCAATGCAAAAACATCCCTTTTTTCGGTAATATATTCGCCTATTCATTGACAAACAATCGAAAATATGGTAATATATTTGCAAATGAGGTGATATACATGTTTAAAGAGACCACAAGACCCGCGCTTTTCATTCTGGATACCAAAAAAGAGCTTCCCGACCTGATGCAAAAGACCTGCATCTCGCCGCTTCATTATGGAGAAACGATCGAGATCAGCCTGGTGCGCGGCATTGAGGGCGAGACCGTGATCAACGGAAAACGCTTTGTGTTCCGAGAGAAAAACGTCTTTCTGATCCCCCCGAAATATCTGCATTCCTCGGTCTATCGCAAGGGCGGTGGGAAGGAGGGCGACATGATCTGTGCCTTTCACATCAACGCAGAGGCGTTGTCTTCGATCATCAACCTGAAAAATTTGTTGCTGAAGGACGGTCGTACCCTATTTGATCTTGCCTTTCGATGCGATCATTTTGATAGCGTTTGGGAAACCGTGCAAATGATTCTGGACGAGAGCCGCACGTTTATGGCAAGAACCATCGACCTGTTGCGTCTGTTTGAGATGATCTCCAATCAAAAAAGCATCGACGATCCCGTTGTCGAGTACAGCATGGTTGCCACGCAGCTGATCGAGTATGTGGAGGAACACTATGCAAGCAGAATGAGCGTACAGATCGCAGCCGATCATTTCGGGTACAGCAGACAATACTTTTGCAAATGGTTCAAGGAAGAAACCGGCGTGACCTTCAACGAATTTTTGAATGCGGTACGCATCCAACACGCGCGGACCCGTCTTGCAGGCGGCTATTCGGTCGAGGAAACGGCGGAGCAATGCGGCTTTTCCGATCCCTCATACTTTACAAAGGTCTTCAAACACTTTGTCGGCACAACGCCAAAGGCATACGCCCTGCGAGCAGACAGGGAGTGAGACAAAGGGCAGAACCCCCCCCTTCCCAACCACCTGTCATGTCAGCCACGGTTTGTTGATAATAGCAAAAGCCTAAACTCTGTTTGGTGTATTTTTGTACAGCTCAAACAACTTAGATTTGATCAAAACGATTGACTTTTTGGTTGGTGCATGCTATAATATTTGCGGTTTTGATTTTGCGCCTTTTAAGGTTCAAAAGGTAACCAAACGGCTTCTTGAATGTATTGAAAGGTGTTTCGTGCAAACGAATTCTAACGGTCATGCTGAAAAACAAAGATTATTTGGTAAACGGTCCTATTTTCCGCGCGCTGTTCCTGTTTTCCCTCCCCCTCATCATCACCAATACCGTACAGGTGCTTTTCCATGCGGCGGATACCGGCATACTCGGAATCATGGCATCCGATCAGGCTGTGGCAGCGGTCGGTGCCTGCGGACCTATCATCACCATGCTGGTCTCGATCTTCACGGGCTTCTCGGCGGGAGCAAACGTCTTGGTTGCCAGACGCTTCGGTGCGCAAGATGAGGATGGCGTCAAAAAGGCGATCGGCACGTCCCTGCTCATAGGCTTCTCTTCGGGCTTGATCCTGATGGCAATCGCCCTGATCTTCTCAAGAAGCCTGTTGATCCTCTTGAAGTGCCAGCCCGAGGTTTTGGATATGGCGACCCTGTATATGCAGATCTATTTTCTCGGCATGCCGATCACCATGCTTTATAACTTTGTTGCTTCGATTCTGAGAGCATCGGGAGACAGCTTTCATCCTATGCTGTATATGCTGATTGCGGGCGGTGCAAACGTCGCACTCAACGTGCTGTTCGTCGGTGCTTTTCGTCTGGATGTGGCAGGTGTAGCGATAGCAACCGTGCTTTCCAACGCGATTGCCCTCACACTTGCGGTGATCAAATTGCTCCGAAGCAAGGGCATGTGCAGAGTCGAGCTTCCTCATCTGCGTATCAGAAGGATCGAATTGATTGAGATCGTGCGGGTCGGAATCCCCGCCTCGATGTGCGGTATTTTCTTCTACGTAGGCAACCTGTTCCTTTCCGCCGCTGTAAATCAACTGAGCACTGATGCCATGGCAGCCAGCACCATTGCCTCTCAGTTTGATGGTCTCATTTACACCGTGGGTGCCGCAATTGCAGGCTCGGTCACTGCGATGGTGGGTCAGAACTTTGGTGCAAAAAAATTCGACCGAGTCTCCAAAACGATCAAAACAAGTATTCTGTACGTCACTGCGGTCAGCCTTTCGCTCGGAGTTATCATAGTTTTGTTTGCCGATCCTTTGCTGAACCTCATGACCGACAGCCCCAATGTCGCTGCCCTTGCAAAAAGCAAAATGACCCTTCTCTGCCTGACCTACTTCATAACCAGCATCATGGAGGTCTTTTCGGGAGCCCTGCGCGCACTTGGACGGCAAAACACCACCATGGTGGTCGGCGCGATCTCCGGACTTGGCTTCAGAAGCATCTGGGCATTGTACGTCTTTCCGCTCTACCCCACGCTGGGCTTGCTTTACTCGGTTTATAACGTCAGCGCATTCTTCGCGATCATCATCTACATATGCGTCTATCGGGATACTCGGAAAAAGCTGTTTGTCACACAGCCCACCGATTGTTAACAAACCCGACCTTCCCAAAAAATCAGGGGATGAGTCCAATGCAAACCGCATTCGGCTCATCCCCTTATTTTCGTTCGCTGGTGACGAAAAAATTACAATTCATACTGTAAAATCAATCTCACGATGTATAAAGCAAGATTGATCGCCAACACAAGCATGATGAACGAATATATGCCCCTTTTTCTTTGAAACAATTTGATATGTAGCATCAGCAATACCGAACATATCAGAGGAACTGCAAGCGGATGATAGAAAAAATAACCTTCTATATCACCGTTCAGCAAAGCAAAAAATGCTCTCGTAACTCCACAAGTCGGACATGGAATGCCGAGCAAAGACTTCATTGGACATTGTAAATCAAAAACTGTCATTATAAAAATAAATAGACATATTAAAATAAAATATAAAATCGCAACTTGCTATTGCAATTTGCGAAT
>JAZOPW010000400.1:0-3425 GCA_045655785.1 Eubacteriales bacterium | reverse complement strand
TAGCCTTCGCAGTGATCGCTTTTTCTATTATGCCGGTGAGAATGTCAGTATCGAGGCGTATGTTTGCAACGATACGAATCAACCTGCCAAGGAAGGCTCCAACGTGGTCTTTGAACTGTATGATGGCGAACAGATGATCCGTCACGGACAGATCAATGCACAATATGATGCCTGCACTGCCAGCTACATTGCGAATGCTTGTTTCACTGCACCCTCGGTTGAGAGCCGCCGTGAGTTCATCTTAAAGGCATTTTTGGTGGATTCCGATGGCGAAGCGCTTGCACAGCAGGAATTTACATTTACGGTATTTCCGGATGTGCAGATTACAGAAAATCCTGAAGTCGTATGGATCACCGATTTGGAAATAGGAACACACCGCATTGCCGGAGAAGATGTGAAGGTTGAGCCTACGCCTCACCGCTCACAGTATTTCCTCTCCCGCAAAACCGGACATCCCGCAGTGGCAGGCTTTGCCCCCGGTGATTTCCGAATGTGGTATAACGAAAAACTGGATCGCCTGTCTCCTATCGCCCAGCGCTGTTTCCGTGCTGAAGGGTTCCGCCCTGTTCTGATCAGTAACGGCGATTATGATCCTCGAATGATTGTGGGAGAAAAAATGTTTGAAGGCAAGCGCTACATCATTTGTCTTGCAGATCTGCGTATGGAGAATCCGCCTGCAAAGCACCTTTACCGCAACCTTTCTTCGCTTTAATTTCTGAATAGATTCCCACTTTAGCCCCCAAAACAATCGGGGTCGAAGGTGGGAATCTTCTTTTATTTACAAACGTCATATTTTGTTTGGCGCAAACGGAAAACAATATATGATTTCACGAAACCTCTTGATATTATTCCCAAATTATGATACAATAAATACGATATCATAAAGTTGTATAGACTTAAGACAGAATCGTTTTTACCGGCGTGGAACGAAATTTTATGCAATTTTAGATATTGTTTTTCATATCATTATTTTCAATAATAATCGAAGAAAAGGAGTTGAATGCTATGGATACAAAATATGGAAATTTTTTAAATGAAAGTTCTGATTTTTACATTAACACGCCCGATATTCCAAGAAACTGGTATAACTATCTTTGGAATGATAATTACATCACGTTCGTGTCTCAAACGGGAGCCGGCGAGGGCTTTTTGCAGAATCGTTTGGGAAAACGTCTTTGGCTTGTAAAAGAACGCGGGTTGTTCCTTTTGGAGAATGAAGCCTCTTGGGGAATCTGCGGCTTGCCTGTTTCTGAAAAAAGAGATTCTTATCACTGTATTCACCGTCGCGGAGAGACAGTGATCGAAACAAAAAATCACGGAATCACTTCGCGTGTCAGCATGATCGTTCCTGTTGACGAGGATTGTGAGCTGTGGTGTGTAACAATCAAAAACGATACGGAGCAGATGAGAAGTCTGCGATTGATTGGATTTTGCGGCACGGGATTTGACGCAGAGTTTTATAGACGTCAGGGATATGATGTTGGCACGGCGGATCTTGATAAAAATCTGAATGCCATCGTTACGAGCAAGATGTCAAGCTTTTGCGGTAAAAACGGTCTTGCATATGCGTACATGGCGCTTTCGGACACCGCAGACGCATACGATTGCACCCATAATGCAATTGTTGGTCCTTATGGCTCCTTTGCGCATCCTGTCAGTGTCGAGCGTGGCGGATGCACCAATTCTCCGTGTTGCGGTGAAAAGATGGCATTTGCATTGGAGAAGCATATGACGCTGAATGCGGGAGAAGAACTGACGTTTGTGTTCATGTGCGGAATTGCGTTTTCAAAAGAGCAGATTGCAAAAGCAAAAGCGAATTATGCCAATGCCGAGGCGTATGAGTGCGAGCGCGAAAAGGTACTTTCGAAATTTGACCGTCAGACCGACGGCGTCAGCATCCAAACTCCCGATGAAAAACTGAACCTAATGTTTGACTGGCTCAAGCATCAGAGCAATCTCGGGTCGCGCTGGGCAAGAGTCCGTCACAACGGATTCCGTGATATGACCAGTGACACCGATTGTCTTGCCGCTATCAATCCCGAATTGGCTTTGGAACGCTTTTTGCGGATCCTGACCTATCAGTATTCCAATGGATACGCACCGCGTACCTTCTTGGACGGACAGATCAAGGACAATAACTTTGCGGACAATACGGTATGGTTGAATTTTACGGCCGCGTCGATTATCAAGGAGCTTGGAAAAAAAGAAGTATTGGATATGGAAGTTCCTTATAATGACGGAACGGTTGGAACAGTCTACGAGCATCTTTCAAAGTCGGTCGAGTTTTTGTACAACTTCCGAGGACTTCACGGTTTGGTCCGCATTTGGGGCGGTGACTGGAATGACTGCATGAATACGGCGGGTCTTGGCGGCAAGGGCGTCAGCGTTTGGCTGAGCATTGCGTGGTATCGCGCAAATAATACCTTTGCAGAGCTGGCTGAGATATACGGTCGCCCCGAGGACGCAGCAGTTGCCCATGAGCGCGGCGAAGAAATGCGCGAGCTGATCGAGCAATACGGATGGGACGGAGAGTATTATCTCGACGCCTATAACGATGATGGCGAAAAGATCGGTTCTCACGAGAATGAAGAGGGACGGATGTTCTTGATTCCACAGTTGTGGTCTGTGCTTTCGGGTGTTTCGAAAAACGGCAGAGAAATACAAGCGATGGATGCGGTGGAAAAATATCTGTCCTCTCCGTTGGGAACAGTGATCTCCATTCCTCCTTATACAAAATACAATCCAAAAATCGGCGTGGTTACGACCAAGCCCGCGGGAGTGCATGAAAACGGAGGCGTTTATCTGCACACAATCGCTTGGAAGGTTGCTGTGGATGCAATGCTTGGCAGAGCTGATAAGGTAGAGCAGGACATTGAAACAATACTGCCATTCCGTAACAAGGTGGTAAACGGACGTGCCGAGCCTTATATTATGTGTAACTCTTATTTTGGAGAACAAACCGGCTATCGCTATGGCACTCCCGGACAGAGTTGGCGCACCGCTGCAGGACAGTGGTTCCAAAAGGCATTGGTAAATTACGTTTTTGGACTCTATCCGGAAATGGAAGGATTGCGAATCGCACCTTGCTTGCCGCCAAGCTGGAAAAAGTGCTCCATTACCAAAAAATTCCGCAATACGGTTTACCACATTGATTATCAAAACAATGGAACTACCGTTGAGAAAATACTTGTAAACGGCAAGGAGTTGGAAGGAAATATTCTTCCTTTGATGGATGGTACTGTGAATGTGACTGTGATTTTGGGATAATTGCATAAGCATAACCCTCGTGTTTTTTGCTATGCGGATTTCTTCGGAAAAATATATTTCCAAAGCCTTTTCTAAGATAACAGATACTTTTCAACTGTTCTTTCTATGAAGCGCACTTACGGTGCATGAAGCAGTGCTTATCCCTATGAAGCGAGCCT
>JAZOPW010000399.1:0-3698 GCA_045655785.1 Eubacteriales bacterium | reverse complement strand
AAATCCTCGTCGTTTTCGGGAATTTCCAGTTTGCCCTTGATCAGATCGGTAAAGGGCTGCTTCTTTTCGGGGTCACCGTCGGCAAGCAGACGCAAAACGAATGGGTCGCCTGCGGCAAGATGTGCCTTTACTTCATCGATTGTGAATTCACGCGCCTTCAGCATTGCCTCGCGCTGTGCGCTTTGATCCTCGTGCCAATCCTTAGCCTTGATCTCGGCTTTTTTATCGACCGCATTCAGCGCATCAAGCTCGGCTTGCGTGGTAAACACGGGGTATGCCTTACCTTCGCGTACCAATTGCTTTGCAAACACGTGGTAAATGGGACCGCGTTGACTTTGGCGGTAAGGACCGTATGCGCCGCGGTCACAGATATTGCCGCTCTCGTCAAGGATCGCGCCTTCATCAAAATGAATGCCGTAGCGTGCCAGCGTACGGATCAAGCCCTCGGCAGCACCCTCGACCTCGCGCTTGGCATCGGTATCCTCAATGCGGAGATAGAATACACCGCCGCTTTGGTGCGCAAGACGCTCACCGATGGTAGAGGGGAAGAGACCGCCAAAATGGACAAATCCCGTGGGACTGGGGGCAAAACGTGTTACCTTTGCACCCTCGGGGAGCTGTCGCGGCGGGTATTTTGCCTCGATGTCGGCAGGTGTTTCGGTTACGTTGGGGAAAAGAAGATCGGCAAGAAGCTGATAATCCATAGTATCTATATATCCTTTCATATTTGTCAAGTGAAATAAGCGCACATATCCAATGCATTGCCAAGTGTGGCATAGGCGCCGTGACCGGGATAAATGGGCAGGAATTGGTCAAGCGTGCGCAGGCGCGAGAGCGAATCCTTCAGAATGACGGCACTGCCGCCCCAAAGATCATATCTGCCAAAGCCCTCGTCAAACAGAGTGTCTCCCGTCAGCAAATATTCGCCGTTGCACAGATAACAGACCGATCCTTTGGAATGCCCCGGTGTGTGGATGACGCGGATGATCTCGTCACCAAGACGAAGCTCCTCTTGGTCAACAAGTGTTCTGTCGGCATCCTTGTAGGTTCGATCGATGTGAAAAAAGGTGTAAAATGCATTTTTTCGGGAATCTCCCAGCATTTCCGCATCATCCTCATGGATCAAAACGGGAGCATCAAAGCGTTGTCGAAGTGTATCGATCGAAACAATGTGGTCGAAATGCCCGTGTGTCAGCAGAATGAAATCGAGTGTGGTACCGCTTGACTGTATAGCATCTGCCAAGGTAGAGGCATCGGCACTCGGATCGACCAAAGCCGCATGAGAGCCTGACGTCAACAAATAGCAGTTGGAGCCCCATGACCCGGGGTACAGATTTTGAATCTCCAAATCGACAACAGCCTCCTTCAAACAATAATTCATTGTATTATAACACATTTTCCTCGGCTTGTCTACTCTTTTTTTGAAAAATCACTCCAAAAAAGAAAATAAAAAAATAAAAGAGTATTGACAAATGATTCTCCTTATGCTATAATACAAATAGAACAGATAGTACAGTTAATACAGTTTGAGGAGGTGATACAATTGCAATGGAAATTTTCGGGGAAGCAAAACGTGTATTTAGAGATTGCCGAGCAATATAAGGAATATATTCGACTTGGTGTTCTTATGGCAGGGGATAAGCTTCCCTCAGTTCGAACTGCCGCCGGGGAGCTGGGAGTCAATCCAAATACCATTGCACGCGCATATGCTCAATTAGAGGAAGACGGCTTTGTACATTCTATACCTAAAAAAGGGATATACGTAAACGATCCGGAAGCCGAACCGGAACTCGACCGACGCGAGGTGTTGATAGTCTTGCGTGATGCGGGCGTTACAAAACAGACACTTTTAAAATGGATTGAGGAGGTGTATCGGAACGATGATTGAAGTAAAAAAATTGACGCATTATCTCGGAGGCAAAAAAATACTCGATAATGTGAATCTGACATTGCGTGAGGGCAGTGTAATGGGGCTTGTTGGGATCAACGGTGCTGGAAAAACCACGCTTTTGCGTTTGATCGCAGGCGTGTATATTCCCGATGAAGGCACAGTTTTGTGCGACGGTGTGTCCATTTCCAACCCGCAATCGCGCAAGAAGCTCTTTTTCCTGCCTGACGATCCCTATTATACGCAATCGGCAAGCGGAAAAAGCCTATTTGAGCTTTACCGTGTCTTTTATCCCAACATGGATAAAACGGTCTTTCGGAAACATGTGAGCGAATTTCAATTGGATGAAAAAAAGCCGATCCGTACCTTTTCAAAAGGAATGCGGCGTCAGCTTTACGTGGCGTTGGCTCTTTCGGTGCGCCCCAAATACCTGCTTTTGGACGAGGCGTTTGACGGGCTGGATCCCTTGGCGCGACTTGCCTTTAAAAGGGCGATCAACAAAGCGGTGGAGGAGGACGGCACAAGTGTGCTGATTTCCAGCCATTCCCTGCGCGAACTGGAGGATTTTTGCGATTCCTACGCCTTAATCGACCACATGACCGTGGCAAGCTCGGGTGACCTTGGCGAGCATGTTAACCAATACTGTAAGTTCCAATTGGCGTTTGCCGAGCCTGCTTCAGAGGACATCTTCAAGGACCTTCCTGTGAAGGGATTGGAATGTACGGGACGCTTTGTGCGAGTGGTTCTGGAGGGCGAGAGCCAAGCGATGCGAGATGAGCTGAAAAAGCTTGCTCCCGTGATCATTGAGGAAATGCCCATGGACTTTGAAGAAACCTTTATTCACGAGGTTGGAGAGAGGGGGGATCTGAAATGAAAACCTTTACGCGTTATTTGTGGTATCGATTGGAGCAATCTCTGCTTCGTACCGTTGTTTTTACGGTTTTGTCGGTTCTTTTGGCACAAAATGCAATCAGAAATGCGTTAGGTAACGAGATGGGGTATGCAACAACCGGAATAACTGTTATGGCAATAATTATCTACATTTTTGCAACGATTATTCCCATGATCGAAAGCGCGGGTTTTAAAAAACGCCGCAATTTGGACGCCCTCTATTCCTTCCCAATCGGCAGGGGATGGCTTGCATTGGTCAACTATCTCAGCGGATGGATACAGGTGTTTGTGATCTATTCTGTTACCTTTGCCTCCGCCTGTCCGTTGTGGGTAGTTAAAAGCGATTGGTTTAATTTATCCTATTTTTTGCCGTATTATTTGTTGCCTTTAGTGATAGGTTTGATCTTGTATTCCTTTTTCCTGTTTTTTTTCGGAGAAGCAAATAGTGTGATCGATGGCGTTTTCTTTTGCATATTGGGCATTCTTCTACCCACTTTGATTACCCTAGCAAACTATTCGAAGGGAACTCTCTGGGTATATCTATTAGATACTATCAATCCGTCTTTATGGCATATATTTGCTCCAATTCATAATTTAATTGTGTTGTTTCAGGGTAAGATCCCTGTCTATAATGAGTGGATTTACGGACTTGATGCGGCAAAGGAGTCACTTTATATATTCGCTGTTTGGGCAGTAATCGGCTTGGCTTGTGCTATTGGATATTTTCTCTCCTTTACGCACAAAAAAGCCGAAAAAGCAGGCGATATCTCCGACTCGTGGTTTGGATATCGGACGATGGTGCCGATCTACGCATATTGTGCTTTTCTTTGGTTGGGTGGCTTTAATTTTGGAAGTATCATTATTTTAATATTGATGCTTGCCGGATATTTTATCTACCGAAGAAGCTTTCGCTTGAAGG
>JAZOPW010000398.1:0-14589 GCA_045655785.1 Eubacteriales bacterium | reverse complement strand
CCATGCTGGACGACATCAAGGAGCTGGGCTACCGTTACTCCACCAGAGCCTCCTTCTCCATCTCGGTCTATGGTATGACTATTCCGAAGGCGAAGGAGGAATATATCGAGGAGGCGCAGAAGCAGGTCGACGTTCTCAACAATTACTACCGCATGGGTATGTACTCCAACGAGGAGCGTTATAACGCTGTCATCAAGCTGTGGGATAAGACCACCGATGACGTTACCAATGCGTTGCAGAACAGCTTCAGCCAATTCAACCCGATCAAGATCATGTCGGATTCGGGAGCCCGTGGTTCCGTGGCACAGATGCGTCAGCTTGCCGGTATGCGCGGACTGATGTTTGCAACCAACGGACGTACCATCGAGATCCCGATCAAATCCAACTTCCGTGAAGGTCTGAACATTTTGGAATACTTCATGGGTGCAAAGGGTTCGCGTAAATCTCTGTCGGATACCGCTCTGCGTACTGCAGACTCGGGTTATTTGACCCGCCGTCTGGTTGACGTATCGCAGGAGGTCATCGTCCGCGAGGTCAAGTGTGATACCACCAAGGGTGCTTGGGTCAATGACGTCATCGACGAAAAGGATAAGAACGTTCTTGAGCCGTTGGCAGACCGTATCATCGGTCGCTTTACCATGGGTCCCATTGTTCATCCCGAAACGGGTGAGGTAATCCTTGAGGATGACCAAATGATCACCGAGGAGGTTGTGGATCAGATCGAAAAAGCAGGCATTAAGAGTGTGCATATCCGCACGGTCATCCAATGTCATGCAAAACAGGGTATTTGTGCACACTGCTACGGTGCCGACCTTGCAAACGGCAAGCTCGTCAACGTGGGTGAGGCAGTCGGGATCATCGCGGCACAGTCGATCGGTGAGCCGGGTACCCAGCTGACCATGAGAACCTTCCACTCGGGCGGTGTCGCAGGATCGGATATTACACAGGGTCTACCCCGTGTCGAGGAGTTATTTGAGGCGCGTCAGCCCAAGAAGTCTGCTATCATGTCCGAGACTAGAGGTACGGCACACATCGGTATGGCAGAGAATTCCAATATTCATGTTGTTACCGTACACCCCGATGCCGAGCAGCCCGAGGGTGTGGTCCCCGAGGTCAAGGAGTATCAGATCCCCTACGGAACCAAGCTTGCCATCATCGAAGGCCAGCATCTTGAGGTCGGTGAAGCAATGACCGAGGGTAGCAAGGCTCCCGCCGATATCATGAGAATTTTGGGATTGGATGCCGTTTACGAGTATCTGATCAAGGAAATCCAAAAGGTTTACCGTTCGCAGTCCTGTAACGTAAACGATAAGCACGTTGAGATCATTGCGCGTCAGATGACCAGAAAGATGCGCGTAGAGGAAAGCGGAGATACCGAGCTGTTGGTAGGATCCGTGATCGATATGCTTGAGTTTGAGGAAGCAAATAACGCCATCGATGCACGCATCGAAGCAGGCGAAGCGGGTCTGACTCACGCGCAGGCAAGCACGGTGCTGTTGGGTATCACCAAGGCATCGCTCCAGACCGAATCCTTCCTGTCTGCGGCATCCTTCCAGGAGACCACCAAGGTACTGACCGAGGCGGCGATCCGCGGTAAGGTAGACCGTTTGTTGGGTCTGAAGGAAAACGTGATCATCGGTAAGCTGATTCCCGCAGGTACGGGTATGGATTGCTACCGTAACGTAGGTGTACAGGCAGTTGAGCCCCAGCCCGAAGAGGTTGCAGAGGTTGAACAGGAGCCCGTAGAAGCCGAGACTCCCGCTGTTTAAGACAGCTTGATTCACTCATAAAATAAAAAATCCCCGAAGGATTTGCGAATATTTCGCGTCCTTCGGGAACTTTTTTATTTCAGGCTTGCAAGCCCATAAAGCGCAGAGCGTTGTAGTAATAGATTTCTTCGAGCAAGTCTTTGTCAAAATGCATGCCGACCACGGAATGTCTTCCGAGCGTAAAGGGTTTGTCACCCTCGTAAAATGCTTGCAGCAAAGCGGTTTTACGCTCGTTCAGGTCAAGCGCATCACCTACCAAATGGTTTTCTGCATCGGTTCCAAACAGGATTCTGTCATGATATTTGAGGAAAAATTCGTGTGTGCGCTCGGGCGTGCGCGAAAGCTCGTCATAGATGTTCAGCGCGGGGGTGGCGTCCATCATCAGATTCGGATGCTTTTGCATGAGCGCGTCGGCGCGGTTAAGATCGGTGGAATAGAAGCCGAAATGAGCCAATGCCACGCAAAGATTGGGGTACTTGCCAAGCACGTCCTGCTCGAGAACACGGAAAAAATGCTCCTGGTTGGGGAGGGTTTCATCGTAATACCAGCCCTTGCGGATTGCGCGCTCGGACATTTTGGTGATATCCCAATGCTCGAGGGGGTCATTGTTGTGAATCAGGAGAGGAATGCGGTGCTCCTCGGCATAGGCAAAGAATGGCTCATAGCGCGGATGCTCAAAGCCGTAGCCGTAATGGCGGTAGAGCGTGGGCTTTCCCTCCAAAAGCTTGATGCCTTCAAAGCCCTGTTCCATATATTGCTTTGCCTGCTCGACAAAATCGCGGTCGTGATGTAAGGACGCAAAGGCATAGGAATTGGGGATCTCGGTGCGAACGGCAAGCGCCTGTTCGTTGCAGTTGGGGTGAGCCTCTCCTGTTGCATAGGATGCCGCCATGATACCCACACCAACGTATCCCTTGCGCCGGCAAAGATCCTTGAAGTAGAAAACGCTTTCTTCGATCGGAATTTCGTTGGTGATATGAACGTGAAAATCCAATTTTTTCATGATGTTCGCTCCTTCCACTCAGTAATGCGATAATGACATTATAGCACAAAATCTGAGAAAGTCAAGAATTTGAGATGACAAAGCAAAAAATGTGGTCAAAGGTATTGCATTTTTTTCACAATTTTGATATAATAAAAGAGTAATTTTACGAACCCGCAAGGTCGGGCTCAAACGGAGGAATTGAAAATGGATAACAACAGACGCCCCGAGAGCATGGAGCGCATCACAACCAAGGCTTTGGCAGATGCCTTTATTGCGGAGCAGGTAAAAGAGGTACGCGCACAGGTAGGCGACAAGAAGGTGCTTTTGGCACTGTCGGGAGGTGTGGACTCCTCGGTCGTAGCCGCGCTTTTGATCAAGGCAATCGGAAAGCAGTTGATCTGCGTGCATGTCAATCATGGACTCATGCGTAAGAACGAGTCGGAAAACGTGGTGGAGATCTTCCGCAATCAACTTGACGCAAACCTGATCTACGTGGATGCAACCGATCGCTTTTTGAACCTTCTTGCGGGCGTTTCCGATCCCGAGAGCAAGAGAAAGATCATCGGCAAGGAGTTTATCAACGTATTTGCCGACGAGGCGCGGAAGCTGGACGGTGTTTCTTATCTGGCGCAGGGAACCATTTATCCCGATATTTTGGAGAGCATCAAGCAGGCAGAGGGCAAAAAGGCGGTCAAATCGCACCACAACGTGGGCGGACTTCCCGAGGATCTGCAGTTTGAGCTGGTAGAGCCGATCAAGCTGCTGTTCAAGGACGAGGTGCGCGTGGTTGGTGAGGCACTCGGCCTTCCTCACACAATGGTTTATGGTCAGGCGTTCCCGGGCCCCGGTCTTGGGGTGCGTTGCGTTGGTGGCATCAGACGCGACCGTCTCCACGCACTCCGTGAGGCAGACGCGATTTTGCGTGACGAATTTGACAAGAACGGACTTGCCGAGAAGGTATGGCAGTATTTTGTTGTGATCCCCGACATCAAGAGCGTTGGTGTCAAGGACGAAAGCCGTTATGAGGGCTGGCCTGCGATCATCCGTGCGGTCAATACGACCGACGCAATGAGCGCAACGATCGAGGAGATCCCGTATCCCGTACTGCACAAGATCACCGCGCGTATCACTGCCGAGGTGGAGGGCATCAACCGAGTCCTGTTTGACCTGACCCCGAAGCCTGTTGGGACGATCGAATGGGGATAAGCCGAAAGCTTATTCCCATTCGATCAACTATGATCGCCTCCGGCGAGTTATGAGTTATGATTGCCTTCGGCAAGTTATGATGTGCCTTCGGCACAGTTTGAAGTTACAAGGCGATCATATCATAACGCTTGCGTAGCAAGCTCATAACATTTGGCGAAGCCAAATTCATAACTCTAAACTAAAAAACTCGTCTTGGAGACCGAAATGGCAGACAGTGTATTAAGGAAGAAATCCAAAGATTTTGCAAAAATATTGTATTTCTTTGCAGAAAAATGAAGCAATTAGGTGTCGAAGCTACTTTGATAAACCAGCTTATTCGGTGCGGAACATCTGTTGGAGCAAATGTTCACGAGGCACAGTATGCACAAGGAACAAAAGATTTTATCTCAAAATTTGAAATTGCTCTTAAAGAGTGTAATGAGAGTGAATATTGGCTTGAACTCTTATACGAAACCAACAGTATTACTAAATCCGAATTTGAAGATTTTCAAAAATCGTGTGTCGAGCTTCGCAGAATGCTTGTTTCTTCTGTTACTACACTGAAGAATAAATAATCGAATAAGGTTTTTTAAGTGGCTTGGATGCCTTATTCCAAGCCACTTTTGCGTTTTATATTATTTGATAAAAATTGAGTTTGACAACACTTTCGACAACAGTTTGCCTGCTCTTGCAGTAAGTTGCAACATTTTTATAAACTATTGTCAGAACGTCTTGAAACATTGGCTGTTTTGTGATATAATGTATTAAGTATAAGTATGCTTCGCCAAAACCGCACTCCGACGGCATAGCGACGCATATAATGCGGTTTGGATTGGAGATATTATGGCACATTCAAATTTAAGAGAAGCAAACAAGGCTAAAAACGATGAATTTTATACGTTGTACGAAGACATTCAAAAAGAGGTAAACGCCTATTTGGAATATAACCCCGATGTGTTCAAGGACAAAACAGTTTTGCTACCTTGTGATGATCCAGAATGGAGCAATTTTACACGTTTCTTTGCTCAAAACTTTGAAAACTTCGGCTTGAAAAAACTGGTAAGCACAAGTTTTGCACACGAAAGCAAAAATTTTCAGGGGACATATCAGCTATCTTTTTTTGAAGAAGCATCGCCTCAGTTTGACGAAGATAAAACTAAAACCCACGGAAAAATATTTACCCTTACTAAAGATAGTAACAACTCTGGAATGGTTGATATTGACGATTTGGAATGGCAATATTTGGAGGGCGATGGCGATTTTAGAAGTGCCGAAGTTCAAAAGCTTTGTGATGAAGCTGACATTATTGTTACAAATCCACCATTTAGTCTCTTTAGAGAATTTTTAGCTTGGATTTTTGAAAACAACAAGAGTTTTCTTATCATTGGAAATATAAATTGTATCTCATATCAAGAAGTTTTTGTAAAAATTAAGGAAAATAAGGCTTGGCTTGGTAATGGTATGGGAAGATGGATTTCTGGATTTATTGTTCCCGAAGGATATGAATTATATGGTTCCGAAGCAAGAATTGACGAGAAAGGGCAGCGTATTGTCGCAACTAATAATTGTTTGTGGTTGACAAATTTGGAACACGGAAGAAGACATCAGCCCTTGAGCTTGATGACTATGGAAGATAATATAAAATATAGCAGACATAAAGAAATTCGTGACACTGGATATGAAAAGTACGATTATTATGATGCTATAGATGTTCCGTTCACGGATGCAATTCCATCGGACTATGACGGACTAATGGGTGTTCCGATTACGTTTTTGGACAAATTCAATCCAGAACAATTTGAAATTGTCGATGGCATAGGACGATACAGTATGTTAACAGGTCCTACGCCAGAAACACAAGGCAAATATCTTACAAAAATAAACGGAAAGCCTAGATATGCAAGAATTGTAATAAAGAGAAAGAGGTGAGTATATGCAAACCACATTAGTAACCGACATAACCATTGCAGATATATGTAAAGGTTTTGTCTATAACGAATATGAGGGGAAAGGTTTGTTCGGTCTTTCTGGCAAACTGACTATTCAGCCCGAATATCAGCGTAACTATATCTACGCTGACGGAAAGCGTGATGTGGCTGTTATTGACTCCATCCTCAAGGGTTATCCTCTCGGACTTATCTACTTCACAAAGGTGGCAGAAGATAAATACGAAGTGCTGGACGGACAACAGCGTATCACAAGCTTTGGACGATACGTAACAGGCAAATTTGCCATCAATGACAGCAACGGCATACCGAGATATTTCTCTGGTCTTGCAAAAGATCTGCAGGACAAAATAATGCAGACCAAGCTGACAATCTATATTTGTGAGGGTACAGAGAGTGAGATTAAGGAATGGTTTAAGACTATCAATATTGCAGGAATACCCCTTAACGAGCAGGAGCTTTCCAACGCTATCCACTCTGGTCCTTTTGTAACAAAAGCAAAAGAGGAATTTTCCAACAGCCAGAACGCAAACATCCAGAAATGGAGTGCGTACATATCTGGTAGCGTTATAAGACAGGACTATCTGCGTACGGCATTGTCTTGGGTTAGCAAGGGTAATATAGACGATTATATGAGCAAACACCGCTATGACGATAACATCAATGAGCTCAAGGCTTATTTCACCAGCGTTATAGATTGGGTATCAAGTGTCTTTATTGATGTGGAAAGTGAAATGCGAGGTCTGCCGTGGGGCGAGTTCTACGAGAAGTACCATACAAACGCATATGCTCCCGATAGGGTATCTGAGAAACTCAAAGAATTGTATTCCGACTTCTATGTTAAAGACAAGAAAGGCGTTTATGGGTACATTCTCGGTGGTTGTACCGACAACAAACTTCTTAACATAAGAGTGTTTGACGAGCCGACCAAAAAGACAGTTTACACACAGCAGACGGAACAGGCAAAGCAACACAATCTTTCTAACTGCCCCCTGTGTGCTCTGGGAGCAGATAACAACAAAAACCGCATTTGGAAGATTACTGAAATGGATGCCGACCACGTTACCGCTTGGAGCAAAGGCGGTGCGACAGATATAGACAACTGCCAAATGCTTTGCAAGACTCATAACAGAGCGAAAGGCAACAAGTAATTCCGTGACAACACTTTTGACAACAGGTTGACGGTATAATTGGGATAATGGATAGAAAACAAATCAAAACAACAGCAGGATATAAAATCTTGTTGTTGTTTTTATTTTTTAAATTCTTTTCAAAAACCTCTTGACAAAAACAATACTTCGTGATATGATGTATTACGTAAGGAGGAGTATGCCGTGGATATTCAATTAAAACGAGGATTGCTTGACGTATGCGTGTTAGCCGCTATCAAGAATGAGGATTCATACGGATATAAAATCATCAAGGATATGAAGCCGTATATCGAGATGTCGGAATCCACACTTTATACGATACTCAAGCGTTTGGAGCTTTCCAAGATGTTAACAGTCAAAACCTCCGAGCACGGGGGCAGGCTGCGAAAGTATTATCACATTACCAAGGCGGGGCTGGGTCGCATTGAGGATTTCAAGGACGAGTGGCGCGAGGTGATGTCGATCTATCAATTTGTGACCAAGGAGGATGGGAGATCATGACAAAACGTGAATTTATGTCGGAGCTGCAAAAAAAGCTTGACGGACTGCCAAAGCAAGAGATAGAAGAGCGTCTCAACTTTTACGGTGAAATGATTGATGACCGAATAGAGGAGGGGCGCACGGAGGCAGAAGCCGTTTCGGAGGTGGGGTCGGTCGATGAAATCGTTGCACAGATCATTGCAGAGATTCCGCTTACCAAAATTGCAAGGGAAAGAATCAAGCCGAAAAGACGGCTACACGCTTGGGAAATCGTGCTATTGGCGGTTGGTTCTCCGATATGGCTCTCATTGGCGATTGCCGCCTTTGCCGTGATGCTTTCACTCTATGCGGTGTTGTGGTCTGTGATCGTTTCCTTGTGGGCGGTTTTTGTATCCCTTGTTGCCTGTGCCTTTGGCGGCGTGATTGCAGGCGGTATCTTTTCGATTGGCGGAAAGGGTCTTGTGGGGCTGGCTTTGATCGGAGCAAGTATTGTTTGCGCAGGACTCGCTGTTCTTCTGTTCTTCGGCTGCCGTGAGGCAACGAAAGGCTTGATCCTGTTGATCAAGTGGATGGTGTTGGGGATCAAAAGATGCTTTGTGAAAAAGGAGGGTGTATGATGAGGAAGGCAACAAAAATCTGGCTGGTTGCAGCTGTTTCTTTGATCGTAATCGGAGGGATTCTGTTTGGAGGTGTAATGACCGTGTTGAAGTGGGATTTTACAAAATTATCGACAAGAAAATATGAGACGAACCGTTATGAGATCACCGAGGACTATCAAAACATCTCGATCGTGACAGATACTGCCGATATTGTGTTTGAGGCGTGTGAGGAAGGGCAGACGGCGGTGGTTTGCTACGAGCAGACAAATGTGAAGCACGCGGTTTCGGTACAGGACGGCTCACTTGTGATTGAGGTCGTGGATACACGCAAATGGTATGAGCATATCGGGATCGGGTTCGATTCGCCCAAAATAACCGTCTGTCTCCCCGAGGGGGAATACGGCTCGCTTCAAATCAAGTCCGACACGGGAAATGTGACGATTCCAAAGGAGCTTCGTCTTGCAAGTATCGATATTTCGGAGCATACGGGCAACGTAACCAATTACGCGTCTGTCACGGAGCAGATCAGCATCCAAACGTCTACGGGTAATATTTGTGTGGAAGGAGTATCCGCAGGCTCGCTTACGATTTCTGTTTCTACGGGTAGGATCACGGTTTCCGATGTTTCCTGCACAGGCGACCTCTCGGTAAACGTGTCCACGGGCAAAACGTTGATGACCGATGTCATATGCAAAAATCTCGGTTCAAAGGGCAGTACGGGCAATCTTTCCTTGACAAACGTGGTTGCATCCGAGTGCTTTTCGATCGAAAGAAGCACGGGAGACGTGAAGCTGGACGGCTGTGACGCCGCCGAGCTGTTCATCAAAACAGACACGGGTGACGTGAAGGGAAGTCTGTTATCCGAAAAGGTATTCATTGCCAGAACCGACACGGGGCGTGTTGACGTACCCAAGATGGTCAGCGGCGGCAGATGCGAGATTACGACCGATACGGGTAACATTATCATCACGGTGGATTGATTGAGGAGAGATCAGCCGAAGCTCTTTTGCAGGATAAACAAAAAGAAGACAGATACGCAAGTCGGTGGGCTTGTTGTATCTGTCTTCTTTTGCTGATGGGGAACAGGATCAGCGCAGAGGAATGTTGTAATCGTAGATCCGATATGACCACAGGCTATCGTTGCCTGTTTGCGCTACGGTATAAAATACCGAGAGATAGCCATTGTCCGGCAGATGTCCGTATGCGTCCCTCAAAATGCCCGCATTATGGTTACGTGGGAAGCCTGTATCCTTGGGGGCGATGTTTTTTACCTTCGACCAAACGAAATCGGTAAAGCTTGTGTGGTGGGCAAAGGAATTGATACGGCAGTGTGAGGAGATATAATTTGGAGTGTCTGTTGGGTTCGGATGACAGTCGGAGACGGCATAGAAGCGTTTTTCGACGGTATCGTAGACAAAATCGGCGTTGTTCATAAAATCTTTTTCACTGTTGAGGTTTAACAATCCGCGTGCGGACAGCGTTTCGGTCTGGATCCTGCTTGGCGCGTCGAGGTTGGAAAGCTCCCACGTGTCTACCATCTGCCGTGTGCCGTCCTTGTCACCGCGCGTGTAAAACAGATAGACCTTGCCATTCTTGTCCGCGCTTACAAGGCTCGGTTGTCCCACACCCCACTGAAAGACTGTGACGTCGGGGTCGATCGCAAAATCGATGAGCGGTTCGGAGCCGACCTTGATGAAGGGACCCTCGGGGGAGCTTGCCACGGCAAGTCCGATCTTGTTTTCCTGGTTGTCATAAGAGGTGCATCCGAGATATGCCATCAGATATCCGTAGGTCTTGCCGCCGTATCGGAAGCTTCCCGCAATGACCGATGGGTCGCAGACGTGATGCGCGTCCCATGCTCCCGCGCTTGGGAATAGAACGATTCTCTCCTCACCCCATGTGACGCTTCCGTCGGCATTGCGTACTCCCTTGCGACAGCCGACATGGTCGATCACCTCATAAGAATGTTGATTGGTGCAGTAATAGATGTAAAGTGTTCCGTCCGAAAGCTGCATGACAGAGGGACAGTAGTTGTAGATCCCTTCCTGATCGGTGGTGAATTGCAGTTGATTGGATAGCGGTATCATAGGCTCTTCCTTTCGGTCGGTTGTTTCGCTTGGCTCCTCGGAGTCGGTTGCGGACTCGGTCGCCGATTCCTCGGATCGGTCGCCGTGTTCGTTTGGCGGACGCTTGTCACAGCCCGAAAGCAAAAGGGACAGGGACAAGAGCAAGCACAGCAAATATTGGATCTTTCTTTTCATTAGAAGCATCTCCTGTTTCTTTTGTAGATTGTACCGTAAAATCACGGCTTGTTAACCGAAGTGCATACACGCCTTTATTTTTGCACTCCCGATGGGTCGGAAGAGTTTCGGCGGCAGTAATCCGATGGGGTCATCCCCGTGATCTCCCGAAAGGCGCGGTTAAAGCTGTTGATCGAGGAAAATCCGCATTGGAGCGCGACCTCGGAAATGCGCAGGCATTCGGTCTGCTTTGCCAGCAAAAGCTCCTTTGCGTAGTTGACGCGATAGGAGGACAGGAAGGTTCGGAAGTTCATGCCTGTCAGCGAATGGAGCGAGGAGGAAAGATATTTTTCATGGTATCCTAACCTTTTTGCCACATCCTTGAGTCGGATATCCTCTCGGAAGTTTTGCGAGGTGTAGCGGATCACCTCATAAAACATGGCATGTCGGTTTGGAGATCGGGGAACCAGTTCTGCGGTACGCAGAAGCGCATCGCAGATCAGATTCAGCAAGCCGCAAAGGCGCAGGGTGTCGGTGGGAACCGTCTTTTCAAGTGCCTGTAACAGCTCTCGATGCGCGGAGAGATCGACGGTGGGGGAGACAAACTGCAGATCCTTCATCTGCTCCCAAAAGATCGGAATATGGTCATTGGAGAAGACCGCACAGCGCATGAGCGAGTGGGTTTCGTCGGTGTATTCGTGGATCTGATTGGGGAGAATGAAGATCAGGTGATAGGGAGGAAGCGTGTACTTGACCCCGTCCACCCACACCGTGGTGAGTCCGCTTTTGGTATAGGCGAGCTCGCTGAATTCATGGATGTGCGGCGGCATCACCCAATTTCTGTGTGGGTTGCTGCGGTATTCGTATTGCTTGCCAAAATTTTCGGTTTGATACAGAATCATAGCGACCTCGCAAAAAATCTTACTTTTTGGTGATATTTTATCATATTTTTGCTTGAAAGTCAAGTGCGAAATCGTTATTATTATAAGTAGAATGGGAAATGTTCGGGGGAAACGTGTATGGAGCTGAAATCCTTACAATACGGTGACTATTCAGCCGTGATCAATCTGAGCCTGGGTGCCAACTGCGTCTCCTTGAGGAATCGGCGTTACGGTGTCAGGCTTTTGCGAGAGCCCGACTACAAAAAGGGCGAGCTCGGCAACCCGTATCTGTACGGCATGCCGATCCTCTTTCCCGTTAACCGCATCTCGGGCGGGCGCTTCTTCTTTGAGGGGCGCGAGTACCGCTTTCCCGTCAATGAGCCATCCACAGGCTGTCATTTGCATGGGCTGATCCATATGCAGCGCTTTGAGGTGCTGGAGGAAAGTGACGCACGCGTGCTGTGCGCATATCGGAATGACGGCTCACTTTACCCATCCTTTCCGCACGCGTTTGAGATCCGCATCGAATATACGCTTGGCGATGACGGATTGACACAGGTGACCGAGGTGTTCAACCACTCCTCGAAACGAATGCCCTGCTTGTTGGGTTTTCACACGACCTTTTGCATCGATTTTTGCGGAGAAGGCGAGGTACTGGCGGGTGCCGATCTTGCCAAAGAGTTTGAACGCAATATGCGAGTCTATCTTCCGACAGGGAGGACCCCCGTGTTCGACGAGGTTTCAAGAGCGTTGAAGGAGGAGAGATTTTCTCCTGTGAGTCAGCCGATCAGCCGCCACTACCGCGCGGGAGACAATGGGGTTATGACCCTGTTCAACAGAGATTGCGGCGTGCGGATCCTTTATGAGAATGACCCCCAATATGCGTTTCGTCTGATCTACAACGGCAATGCCGACGAATACATTTGCATGGAGCCTCAGACCTGTCTTGCGAATGCGCCGAACGCGCCCTTTGACAGAGCCGAGAGCGGCTTTGACTCGATCGAGCCTCATGCATCGAAAATCTATACATCAAAGATCTATATAGTCAAGGAGGACATATTATCATGAAGATTACGTGGCTTGGACAGGCAGGACTTTTATTTGAGACAGAGGGGATGAAGGTCATCGTGGATCCGTATCTATCGGACAGCGTGGAGAAGATCGAGCCCCATAACTACCGCCGTGTACCCGTTGATCCGCGCTTTTTGGAGATTCGCCCCGATGTCATTCTGCTGACGCACGGACATCTGGATCACACCGATCCCGAAACTCTGCAGCACTATCTGAAGGACGATTCGGGTATCTGTGTTCTCGCGTCGGGCAATGCGTGGCAAACGGTACGCAAGCTTGGCGGAAACAACAATTACGTTCAGTTCAACCGCCATGCCGAGTGGACCGAGGGCTCACTTCGCTTCCGTGCGGTCTATGCCGAGCATTCGGATTCCTGCGCCATTGGCGTAATCATGGAGGCAGAGGGCAAGGTATGGTATATCACGGGCGATACGCTTTACAGCACCGACGTCCTCTCGGATCTGCCCGATTCGATCGATTACGTGTTCCTGCCCGTAAACGGTGTGGGTAACAACATGAATTTTGCCGACGGCGCGCGTTTTTGCGAGCAGATCGGCGCGGTTGCCATCCCATTGCACTGCGGTTTGTTTGACAATAAGGATCTCGGTGCTTTCCCGTATGAAAATAAAATCGTTCCCGAATTCTATCGTGAGATCAAGCTGTAAGGAGTGGGCGACATGAAAATCACAAAGCTGGAAGTCATTAAGGTCAAGCCCCGTTGGATGTTTTTGAAAATGTATACCGACACAGACATTGTCGGCTTGGGCGAGCCTGTTCTGGAGGGGCATTGCACCTCGGTGGAGGCGGTTCTTCGCGAATTTGAGGAATATTTGATCGGAAAGGATCCCATGATGATCGAGCATCACGTGCAGGCACTTTACCGCGGTGGCTTTTACCGCGGAGGTCCTCTGATGCTTTCTGCCATCAGCGGTATTGAGCAGGCGATGTGGGATATCAAGGGCAAGTATTATAACTGTCCTGTTTACGAGATGCTGGGTGGCAAATGCCGTGAAAAGATTCGGATGTATACGCACGTCAAGCGCGCGGGTGTTGCGGGAGAGTTCTCAATTGAGGAGATGCTTCGCATCACCCAAGAGCGCTTGGACGAAGGATATACCGCACTGAAATATTCGATCATCCCACCCATCAAGGCGATTGAGAATCCTGCAAATACGCAAAAGCATATTGAACGCTTTGCGGCAGTGCGCGAGAAGATCGGTATGGGTGTCGACCTTGCGATCGACTTTCACGGACGTGTCAGTCCCGCTATGGCGGTGCGCCTTGCCGAGGAGCTCAAGCCCTATATGCCGTTCTTTATCGAGGAACCCTGTCTGCCAGAAAACGTGGACTGCATGGTGAACATTGCGCGCGCTACCTCGATTCCGATCGCGGCAGGTGAGCGTCTGTTTGGAAAATGGGAATACCGCCAATTGCTTGAAAAACAGGCGGTGGGCGTGGTACAGCCTGATATCTGCCATTGCGGCGGGATTTTTGAGGGCAGAAAGATTGCAACGATGTCCGAACTGTATTTCGGCACGGTTGCGCCGCACAACCCGTTAGGCCCGATCTCTTTGGCGTCCTGCCTGCAATTAGATGCTTGCACGCCGAATTTCTTGGTACAGGAGCATCCCGGAAATCCCGACAAGAGCGATCTTGGCGTGGGATACATTAAGGATCCGTTTGTGATCAAGAACGGATATATCGATGTGCCTACCAAGCCCGGACTTGGTGTTGAGCTTGACGAGGAAGCTCTGCGGGATAAGATTTACGACGGAAAATGGACCACGCCGCGTCAGTATTTTGAGGACGGCAGTGTGGCGGATTGGTAAAGGGGAGAACCAACATGGGAGAAAGATGGAGTCGGGAACGTATTTGGGAGTGGTATAACGCACGCCCCTGGATGCGCGGATGTAACTATATGAGTGCCGATTGTGCCAACCGCATTGACCAATGGCAGGCACTCGGCTTTGAGGAGCGCATGGAGACCACCGAGCGGGAGCTTGCCCTGATGCAAGAGACCGGCTTTAACACGGTGCGTCTGATCCTCGAATATGAGGTGTGGAAGACAGAGCATGACAGCTTTCTCGAGCGCTTCGACCGCTACCTTTCGCTTTGCCAAAAATACGGCATCTCCTGTATGATTGTTCTGGCAAACGACTGCATGCCGCCCAAGACCGAGCGTTGGAAGCTGCCAGAGGTTGGCGAGCAGACCTACGATTGGGGCTATCACGGCGGCAAGATGCATTCCCAGCACGGCGCGCACAACGAAGTCGGAGGCCAAG
>JAZOPW010000397.1:0-6242 GCA_045655785.1 Eubacteriales bacterium | reverse complement strand
TATTCCGAAAAGGATATCTTTTTGCGCGAGATCGTATCCAACGCATCCGACGCAGTGACAAAATTGCGCCGTCTTGCCTCTCTCGGTCAGTACGACGGCGGAGAGGAAAGCTATCGCATTGACGTCACGCTGGATAAGACGGCAAAAACGCTGACCGTATCCGACAACGGTATCGGTATGACAGCCGACGAGCTCGACCGTTATATCTGTCAGATCGCGCTTTCGGGTGCGCTTGAATTCGTTGAAAAATACGAAGGAGACAACAAAAATAACGGAATCATCGGTCACTTCGGCCTCGGATTTTATTCCTCGTTTATGGTCAGTGATTCGGTTGAGGTGATCACAAAATCCTACACAGGTGCTGACGCAGTTCATTGGTCCTGTACTGCAGACGGCGCATACGAGATTTCGGACGGCGAACGTGATTCCCACGGCACAACCGTGATCATGCACATCTCGGATGAAGAAGCCGAGTATCTTGAGAAATATAAGATCGAGGCGATTTTGGATAAATACTGCGCGTTCATGCCGGTTGAAATTTATTTTACCGCTGAGGACGACGAGGAGCATGAGGCAAAAGAAAGCGAAGAAAAGAAGGAAGCGCCCAAGCCGATCAATGACGTAACCCCTCTTTGGCTCAAGAACCCCTCCGACTGTACCGCCGAGGAATACAAAGAGTTTTACCGCAAGGTCTTCCACGATTTTCGTGAGCCCCTCTTCTGGATCCACGTCAATGCCGATTACCCGCTCAACTTCCGCGGAATTCTCTACTTCCCCAAGATCACAAATGAATATGAATCGATCGAGGGACAGGTCAAGCTTTATTATAATCAGGTGTTTGTTGCGGACAACATCAAGGAGGTCATTCCCGAATATCTGCTGATGCTCAAGGGCGTTTTGGATTGCCCTGAGCTTCCTCTGAACGTTTCGCGCAGTTATCTGCAAAACAACACCTACGTTGCCAAAATGTCGGCTCATATCGTAAAAAAGGTTGCCGATAAATTGAACAGCCTTTGCAACGTCGAGCGCGAGGAATACGAAAAGGTTTGGAATGACATCCGTACCTTCGTGGAATATGCTTGTATGCGCGACCGTAAATTTTACGACCGTGTCAAGGGCTCCCTGCTCCTGGAATTGACCGACGGAAAGTTTATTACCTCTGCCGATTATCTTGAAAAGGCAAAGGAAAAGCATGAAAACACCGTTTATTATACCGCAGACCGTGCCGCACAAGCACAGTATATCTCTATGTTTGAAGCACAGGAAATACAGGTTGCGGTCTTTGAAAAGCAGCTTGATACACAGTTCCTCTCCATGATCGAAACTTACGACAGCGACGTAAAATACGTTCGGATCGATGCCGACGTGGCAGGTGCGTTGAAGAGTGACGAGGCGGCAGTAGAGGATAAAGAGCTGTCCGATCTCTTTGTAAAGGTTTCGGGCAATGAAAAGCTGAAGGTTGCCTTTACCGCCTTAAAGGATGAAACGGTACCTGTGCTTCTGACCATTTCCGAGGAATCCCGCAGAATGGAAGAAATGATGAAGCTCTACTCCATGGCGGGAATGGGAGACATGGGCGGCTTCCCCACCGAGGCAACGCTCACGGTCAATACAACCTCTCATTTGATTCAAAAATTGAGCGCGATGGATTCCGACAAGCAAGAGAAAACCGCCGCTTATCTCTATCAGCTGGCACTTCTCTCTCAAAGAAAGCTGACTGCCGAGGAACTACAGAAATTCCTTGGCGACAGCTACTCCATGATCGACCTGATCTGACCGTATGAGAGATTTTAACGTCTTTTCACCCGAGGATGTGATCTATGCCAACCTGCGTGAAACGGCGTTGCGTACCGACATGATCTGTGAGCAAGAGATCGCGCACCTGCGTGAGCTTGCCGCCGAGATCACAAAAGGGATCGATGACAATCCCGCGCTTGCGAACTCGATCTCCGATTTGTTGACAAGGGATTTTGAGCATGTGTCTGACGCACTGCCCGAAAACGCCGAGATTCTGCGCCGTACGCACCCATTTCACACAACGTGGCAACGTATCCTGCTTTGTATGGAGATCCGAAAGCGGTTGAGTGCAAACAGACCTCTGCCTCTTGAGAGCCTTTTTCCCGATCCCGATGAGGTTTCATCGAATGCCCTGGAACGGATCGCCTATCAGCGAAGCAGCTATGCGGATACGGCTTATTTGCAATTTGCAAAGCTGTTGAATCTTCCGCGCGCGGTATATACACACAGCTTTCCTGCAGCGTGTGAGGAGGTTTATAACGGGCTTTGCGAATACTGCCTGCTCCCACTTGAGAATTCCTCTGAGGGACCTCTGAACAGCTTTACAAGGCTGATCGACCGTTATCGCTTGAAGATTGCAGCAACCTGTGACGTTACGGCTACCGACGGCTCCCGAACAACCAAATTTGTCCTGCTTCGCAGAAACATCATGCCTCTTCTGAAAAAAGACCCCCAAGACCTCTATTTTGAACTCTCGATCCCAACAGAATCCCCATTTTCGGTCATATCGGTTTTAAATGCCGCCGAGCTTTGCGGCTTGACCCTTCACAGAATCGATTCCAGACCTACGCAGAGTGAGCATTCGCACCTATTTTTCACGCACGCAACCTTTTCTGTTTCAGGTGGGGATCTGACTGCATTTTTGCTATATATACTGATACACGCCTCTGCCGAGGAATGTATCGGAATCTACCCACATTTAAACTAAAAAAGAAAGGAATTTACCATGGAACGTTTTACTTATCAAACACGCGGAGTCTGCTCAAAGGCAATTGACATCGAAATTGAAAACGGTGTGATAGAAAAGGTGGAATACCACGGCGGTTGCTCCGGCAATACCCAGGGTGTTGCGGCTTTGGTTCGCGGCATGAAGGTGGAAGAAGCCATCGAGCGTCTTTCGGGAATTCGTTGCGGATTCAAAAGCACGTCCTGCCCCGACCAACTCTCTGCGGCGCTTCGCGAATATCTTGCAAAAAAATAACATATCCTATTCAGTAATACAGTAATACCAAACGGAGGACAAAATATCTAATGAGCAATTATATGAACAATTACAACGCTTGGTTGAATTCATCCGCGCTTTCCGAAGAAGAAAAACAGGAGCTGCGTGACATCGCCAATAATGAAAAAGAGATCGAATTCCGCTTTTCCAACAACCTGACATTTGGAACGGCAGGGCTGCGCGCAACCATGAAAACCGGTATGAATGCGATGAATCGTCACACCGTTGCGCACGCCACACAGGGACTTGCTTGCTTGATTTTGAAGGAAGGAAGAGAAAAGGACGGTGTCACCATTGCATATGACAGCCGCAACAATTCTCCCCTGTTCGCAAAAACTTCCGCATGCGTGCTTGCCGCCAATGGAATTCGCGTCTATCTGTTTGACGATCTGCGTCCCACCCCCGAGTTATCCTTTGCATTGCGTGAGCTTGGATGTGTTGCGGGTATCAATATCACAGCATCTCACAACCCCAAGGAATACAACGGTTATAAAGCATATTGGGAAGACGGCGCACAGATTCCGCCCGAGTATGCCGATATTGTTTCTGCGCAAACCGCTCAGTTGGATATTTTCCGTGACGTAAAAACCGTAAACTACGAGGACGCGATCGCATCGGGCATGATTACCCTGATCGGTGCCGAAATGGATGAGAAGTATCTTGCCGCCGTACAGGCACAGGCAGTCAATCCCTCTGCTGTAAAGCGAGTAGCCGACGAGCTTCGCATCGTCTATACCCCTCTTCACGGTGCGGGATATCGGATGGTTCCCGAAATCATGCGCCGCATCGGCTTGAAGCATTTTTATACGGTGGATGAGCAAATGGTGACCGACGGAAACTTCCCCACGGTCACAAAGCCGAACCCCGAATATCCTGCCGCATTTGCACTTGGCATCGAATTGGCAAACAAGGTGGGCTCCGATCTGATCGTTGCAACCGACCCCGATGCTGACCGTGTCGGCGTGATGACCCGAACCCGCGATGGCTCCTTTGCCACCATTACAGGCAATCAAATGGGCGCGTTGTTGCTCGACTATATCATCACGGCTTATCGCGAGACCGATACCATGCCTCCCAACCCGTATGCGGTCAAGAGCATTGTTTCGAGCGAGCTGACAACCAAGATTTGCGAAGCAAACGGCGTGAAAATGCATAATGTACTGACCGGCTTTAAATTCATTGGAGAGGTCATCAAGAACTATGAAAAAACAGGTGACGGCTCCTTCCTGTTCGGATTTGAGGAAAGCTACGGCTATCTGAAAGGCACCTATGCTCGCGACAAGGATGCGGTGGTTTCATCGATGCTAATCTGTGAAATGACGGCTTTCTACAAGGCAAAGGGAATGACGCTGTCCGACGCGTTGAATGCCCTGTTTGAACGCTACGGCTTTTGCTATGAAACCAACGTAGAGATCTACATGGAGGGTGTGGACGGTGCCGCTAAAATGGATGCGCTGATGAACAGCCTGCGCAACAATCCCCCCAAAGCCTTTGGAATCCAGCCCGTGGCTCTTGTTGGAGACTACCTTGCGGGAACCTTTACCGAAAACGGCTGTGTTCGTCCGACAGGACTTCCCAAATCCAACGTGCTTTACTACCGCTTGCAAAACGGTGACGTGATCGTAGCACGTCCCTCGGGTACCGAGCCCAAGATCAAATTCTACTACCTCCTGAAGGCAACCGACCTTGCACAGGCAAAGGAACACTTCAATGCATATCAGGAAACACTGAATCAATTGGCATAAAAGAATACAAAAAGGGGTGAGCTTCAAATGCGCGTTTGCATTTGACTCACCCCATTTTTTGTATGCAATTACTCCTCGTCGTCGCCGTGCTTTTGCATCAGCTGTTCCTGTAGCATCATATCCTTGACCTTCATCAAACGTGTGGTATTTCCACGCTCATTTTCGTCAAGCTTCATTTTAATGCTCTTGATCGTCTCCAGATATTGCGGCATCAGAATATATTCCAACGCATTGACGCGTCGGCGTGTACGTTCGATCTCCTCCGCAAGCAGCTGCGCTGTTTTCTCCAGCTCTGCCATGCGCAACAGATCCTCCATAATACCGCCCAATTCGCGCAAAGAGGAATCCAATTCGCCCGAGGTAAACGCCAAGCCATAGTTGTAGCTGTCGCTGTTTCCCTCTGCCAACACACGCATCTTAAAGCTCGGAACCGTAACACTCATGATGTTTTTATAGTCCACCGACAGGTCACATTCCTTTTTGGGACAGATCAGTGCTTCCTCCAGCATTTTGGGGCTACTGACCGCACTTGCAACCGTAAAGGAACGGTACACGTCGGCAAGAGCCGCCTCTACACGACGCCGCAGAAGCTTATCCTCGCGCACCACGTCCAAAAACTGTTTCATCAATTCATCGCGCTTGTCCTTGAGCAGCTTGTGACCCTTGCGTGCGGTTTGATAACGCGTTTGGATCCGCTTCATTTCCATGCGCGTGGGATTGACCTTGAGTTCAGCCATTTTGCGTCATACGCTCCTTTCCTGCTTTTTTGGATCTTTCATTGACCCTGCAGATCTCTGAAAGATCTTATTCCTTTGGCCAGTATTTTTCGATCATTTCGGGCTTGATACGCTTCATTTCACTCTTGGGAAGGATCGAAAGCAATTTCCAACCGAGATCCAGCGTTTGCTCGATCGAGCGGTTCTCATAGAAGCCCTGATTGATATATTCAGCTTCAAATGCATCGGCAAATTTTGCGTACAAGCGGTCTATGGGAGACAGAGCCGCCTCGCCCAATACCACCATCAATTCCTTTGCTTCCTTGCCGCGCGCATATGCGGAAAATAGCTGGTTCATGGTGCTTGCGTGGTCCTCACGCGTTTTCCCTTCTCCGATACCCTTGTCCTTCAGACGTGAAAGTGAGGGCAATACGTCAACAGGAGGCATATACCCCTTTCGGTACATCTCTCTCGACAAAATGATCTGTCCCTCGGTGATATATCCCGTCAAATCGGGGATCGGGTGGGTCTTGTCGTCCTCGGGCATGGTCAGGATCGGGATCATGGTGATCGATCCCTCCGAGCCCATCTTTCTGCCCGCACGCTCATACATGGTTGCAAGGTCGGTGTAGAGATAACCGGGATATCCGCGACGTCCGGGAACCTCCTTACGCGCCGCAGAGACCTCACGCAAAGCCTCGGCATAGTTGGTAATATCGGTGATGATGACCAGCACGTGCATATCGCACTCAAATGCCAGAT
>JAZOPW010000396.1:0-2387 GCA_045655785.1 Eubacteriales bacterium | reverse complement strand
CCTGTTGTACGGGTAATTCCGAATTCACGGCATAGTGAACTAAAACTCGAACAGCTTTGCGCTGCCTCTACAAATTCTTTTCTTAATTCTTCCACAGTTTTATCCTTCCAAGGCATCTCTCGTTCTCCTTTGGATCTTTTTTGATGCCTTTATTATACCATAAAACTGTATACGATGTCCTTGCACTACTTGTATACTATGTTACTACACTATACAGCTTGCTCCCGCCAGATTTGTCAAACTTATAGGCTCGTTTCGTGGAACCTCACGCGCTCTCGCCGTCCTGTTTCTCTGTACATTGCGGCGGGAGTAGAACCCCCGCCCTACGGGTTTTGCGTCACCATGCGCCCCCCCTCGTCGGGAAGAAAGCAAACCGCGTCCGTTATCTTGAATGCACCAAGGCAAAAAAATCGCACTCTGTCCGCTCCAAAAACCGTTTTCCCACGGCAACTCTGTTCGCTACATGAAAAATTCCATTCGTAGGGTGGGGGTTCTACTCCCGCCGAGTTTGTCAGAATTCTTTGCGACACGACCACAATATTTGCACTCACCTGTCGGGCTTGCTCCGCCGCATATCCCCGACTTTTCTAACCCAAATTTGAGGTCAACCGAATCAACAATTTCATGCTGTCGGGCTGATCCTTTGCCTCATGGGCGGCGCGGTTTCGGTGAAGCTCACCGCACTTGGTACAGCGGTGGACGATCACGTATCCCTTTCTCGGGTCTGGCTCAACACGAATCGGCTCCATCTGTCCGCCGCAATCATTGGCGCGGTCACCCGGATTGACGTCCACGTGCAACGACCACAGGCAAAAGGGACAGTGATTCCGCGAGGTATAGCCCAGAGGATGCACCTCTTTTCCGCAATGCGCGCAAAGAAATCCGTTGTCATTTTTCGTAAATCGCTTTTGCTCCATGTCAGCCACTGCTCCTTCAATCTTTTTATAAATAGTAACACAAAACCGAGAAAAAGTCAAGGAGGCGAGAGATTTTTTATACAATTCCTTGACAATTGAATATTTTTGATGTATAATGAGGTGTAAATATTTCTCGTTCAGGAGGATTCTAATGGAACAGTCTAAACTGAAGAAGCTGCAAGACGCTGCCCGCAAGATCCGTTTGGGGATCGTAGAGGGCACACATGCGGCAAAGTCGGGACATCCCGGCGGCTCACTTTCTATCGCTGACGTTATGGCGTACCTCTATTTTGAGGAAATGAACATCGATCCCGCAGATCCCAAAAAGGCAGATCGCGACCGCTTTGTACTCTCCAAGGGTCACTGCGCGCCCGCGCTCTACGCCGCATTGGCAAACCGCGGCTTCTTCCCCGTGGAGGAGCTGACCACGTTGCGTAAGATCGGCTCCCGTCTGCAGGGACACCCCGATATGACCCTGACCCCCGGCGTTGATATGTCGGCAGGCTCCTTGGGTCTTGGCATCAGCTCTGCCGCAGGCATGGCGCTTGCCGCAAAGATCGACAACAAGGATTACCGTGTTTACACCGCTGTCGGTGACGGCGAGAGCGAAGAGGGACAGGTTTGGGAGGCGTGCATGTTTGCCGCTCACTACAAGCTCGACAACCTCTGTGTGATCATCGACTGGAACGGTCTGCAGATCGACGGTCCCGTTGCCGAGGTCATGAATCCCACACCTCACGATAAAAAGCTGGAGGCATTCGGCTTCCACGTGATCTCGATCGACGGTCACGATTTCGACGCCATCGAGGCAGCCTTCAACGAAGCAAAGACCGTAAAGGGTAAGCCCACCGCTATCATCGCAAAGACCGTAAAGGGCAAGGGCGTATCGTTTATGGAAAACAAGGTCAACTGGCACGGCTCGGCTCCGAATGACGAGCAGTACGCCGCCGCTGTTGCCGAACTGAACGCGTAAGGAGGACTTGAAAATGGCAGATAAGATCGCAACACGTGAAAGCTACGGCGCGGCTCTGGTTGAGCTTGCCGAGAAATACGACTTTGTGGTATTGGATGCAGACCTTGCGGAAGCAACCAAGACCGTAAAATTCAAGAAAGCATACCCCGAAAGATTTTTTGACTGCGGAATCGCAGAGGGCAACATGATGAGCGTTGCCGCAGGTATTGCAACCACGGGCAAGCCCGTATTCGCATCCTCTTTCGCAATGTTCGCCGCAGGCAGAGCGTTCGAGCAGGTCCGCAACTCCATCGGATACCCTCACCTCAACGTTAAGATCGGCGCAACGCACGCCGGCATTACCGTTGGCGAGGACGGCGCTACCCACCAGTGCAACGAGGATATCGCTCTGATGCGTACCATCCCCGGCATGACCATTCTGAATCCCGCAGATGCTGTGGAAGCACGTCTGGCAGTGGAAGCAGCCATCAACATGCAGGGTCCCTGCTATCTGCGTT
>JAZOPW010000395.1:0-6828 GCA_045655785.1 Eubacteriales bacterium | reverse complement strand
ACATACGGTATAGCACCGCCGCGAAGAGTGCCGCCTCCTCACCACCTGCCCCCGCGCGGATCTCGATGATCACGTTCTTTTCATCGTTGGGGTCGCGCGGAAGCAGCAGGATTTTCAGCTCCTCCGAAAGACGTTCGGTTTCCTCCTTGGCAAGCTTGAATTCCTCGCTTGCAAGCTGATGCAGCTCGGGGTCGGATTCCTCCTCCAGCATGGCTTTTGCGTCCTCCATGTTGCGTTGGGCAAGCTGGTATTCCCGATATTTTTCAATGATAGGGGAAAGACTGCGATACTCCTTCATGACCTCAACGTAGCGCGTGGGGTCTGCCGTTACAGCGGGGTCGGAGAGCGACGCTTCCAGATGATCGTATTTTTCTTCGGCTTCCCGCAGCTTGTTCAGCATATGAGTAACGCTCCTTTCATTGTGTCCTTAAAACTGATAAAATGCTTTGAATGCGCGGTATGCCTCATAGAGGTCAACCTTTGCGATCAGCTCGTAGGGGGCGTGCATCGAAAGCACTGCAACGCCGACGTCAAGGGTGTCGATGTTGTGGTTTGCCATGTATTTGGCAACCGTTCCGCCGCCGCCCGCGTCTACCTTACCAAGCTCGCTTGTCTGCCATACCACGCCCGCGTTGTTCAGACATCTGCGAACCCATGCGACAAGCTCTGCGCTGGCATCCGAGGTGCCGCCCTTACCGCGTGCGCCCGTGTACTTGCACATGGTAACGCCGTGACCCAGAAGAGCCGTGTTACGATGCTCGAACACGTCAGCAAAATTGGGGTCGTATGCCGCGGCAACGTCGCTGGAGAGACACTTGGAATTGGCGCGTACGGTGGCTTCATTGCCGCCGAGAGCCTTGGCGATCTCGGTGATGATGTCGGTGATCAGACAGCTCTGCATACCCGTTACACCGTCACTGCCTGTTTCCTCCTTGTCTACCAGGAGGCACATTGTGGTGTGCTTGCTCTCATCGGCATCGATCATAGCCGTGATGGAGGGGTATGCGCAAACACGGTCATCATGACCGTAGCCGCCGATCATCGAGCGGTCAAAGCCGACGTCGCGTGCCTTTGCGGCGGGAACGATCGTAAGCTCTGCGGAAAGGAAGTCCTCCTCGGTAATGCCATAGGTCTCGTTGAGATAGTTGAGCACACCCATTTTGACCTTGTCCTTATCGGCATCCTCCAAGGGACGGGAGCCGACAAGAATATTCAGCTTTTCACCGACAAATGCCTTGGAGACAGGTTTTTCGTTATCTGCGCCTGCAAGATGGGGGAGCAGATCGGTGATATACATAACGGGATCGCTGTCGTTTTCACCCACCGTAATTTCTACGGTTTCACCGTCTTGCTTGACCACGACGCCGTGAAGTGCGAGAGGGGTAGCGAGCCACTGGTATTTGCGAATGCCGCCATAGTAGTGGGTTTTCAGATATGCCATGCCGTGATCCTCATACAGGGGAACCTGCTTCAGGTCGAGGCGCGGAGAGTCGATATGCGCGGCGGTGATGCGGATACCGTTTTCAATATTTTCCGAGCCGATGCGGAACAGGTAGACGTTTTTGCCGCGGTTGTTGTAATAGAATTTATCGCCTGCCTTCATGGGCATGCCAAAGGTGTAAGGACGGTAGCCTGCGGCTTCTGCCAGCTTGACGCCTTCATTGACAGCCTCGCGCTCGGTTTTGGAGGCGTCAAGGAATTGTACATAACCCTTTGCGTATTCGTACACGCTTGCCGTTACCTCGGCACCGGCTTTTTCGTAAACCGATTTTTTCTCGTATATCAGTTTGTTCTTTTCAGACATGATCATTCTCCTTTAAGGTTCGTAATATAGTGTTCGGTAGGCTTCTACCGCTTGCTCCATTTGCTTGACGTAGGAGGCGACCTTGCGGTCGGGAATTTCGGTCAGCCGTCCCTCCTCGTCGGTATAATCGGGGTCCGTGAGCCATGCATCCACCGTTTCGGTTCCGACACGGTAGGCGGCAAAGGTCAGATCCCAGACCGAATAATGCTCATACAGGTAAGAGAGCCACGCCGCACCGCACCGAAGATTGGTGTCGGGGTCATACAAAAGCCCCGTGTCGTGGGTCTGTTCCCCAAGGATCTCTTGGGTGATGAAGGTGAATTGCTCGGGCGTCAGCTGCATTAACCCCACAGCACCGTCCTCTGCAACGGCATTGCTTGCAAAGCCGCTGGATTGATAAGCGACCGCCCAAAGGATCGTCTCGGGAATTCCGAATTCCTCTGCATATGCGGCGATCGGCTTGGCAAGTGCCTCGGGGCGCGGATGGTTGCGACGCTCGATCGCGGTCGCCGCCGCGTCAAAGGCAAAGCCGAAGCCCACCGACAAAGCAAGCAAAAGAAGGAATGCGACCACGCGCCGAATATCCCATCTCATGACGTGATGACCCCCGTTTCGGTCAAAACACGCCGTACCTCGGGGATGAGGGAATCGGGGCCGTGGTTGTTTTCGATGATATAATCCGAATGGGAGCGGAAAAACTCGTCGCTTTTTTGTGCCGCCATTCTGCGATATGCCGTGTCGGCATCGATCCCGTCGCGCCTGACGATGCGCTCCAGGCGCAAGGCTTTGTCGGCAAGCACCGACACCACCACGCTGCAATCGCGGTTGGCTCCCGCCTCAAAGAGTTGTGGCGCGTCCAGCACTGCCGCACGGACGTTTTCGCGACGCAGATGGTCGAGCTGACGGCGGATCTCCGCCATGACGTATCGGTGGGTGATGGTATTGAGGTCGGAGAGCGATGCTGGATCGGAAAAGACGATTTCTCCCAACGCGCGGCGATTCAGCGTACCGGCAGAGGTAAGGATCCCCGGGCCGAAGCGCATGACAAGCTCCTCCAGACAGATCGACGGTGGGACAAGCAGACGGTGATAGACGTCGTCCGCATTGATCACAGGCAGACCGCAGGCGGCGAACAGCTCTGCGACCACACCCTTTCCCGATCCGCTGGGTCCGGTCAGACCGATCACAAGCATACAGATACCTCCGTTACGGCAGCGTTTTGCGCGTCGGAGCGGTAAGCCGCTTCCATGACCGCCTGCACGTACGCACCGTCCTCAAGCGAGGGATAGAAGTCCTTGCCCTCGGCAACCGAAGACAGGAATGCGTGCATGCTTGCCAGATGCCCATAGAGCCAGCCTGCAGGTGCTTTTGGTGAGGGGAAGATCAGCCCCGGATAACGGCCTACGCATTCGATGCGCGTATATCCGCGCTCACCGCCCATCGTGCCGTCGGGAGCGCTTCCATCGTAAAAATAGAGCCAATTCGGTTCCATCAGCGAAAAGCGTAGGGAGCCGCGCTCGCCGTATATTTCAAATGACAGATCGTCGTTTGTGCCGATCTGCAGCTTTCCAACCGTGATCGTACCCTTTGCGCCGCCCTCGGTCACGCCGAGCATATAGAAGGATTCATCGGCGTTGGTTTGCCAATCCTGTCCGTCGGCACCCCGACGGACAGGGTGTGCGATCTGCGACATGCCGCTGACAGCCGTCAGCCTGCCGCAAAGGTGATCCATCATATCAATGACGTGAGAGCCGAGGTCAAACAATACACCGCCGCCGCAGATGCGTTTGTCCTGCTTCCAGCCTGCGGGACGGTTGACGTCCACGGCACTGTTGTGCAGATATGACGCGCGGAAGCTTAAGATCCTGCCGAGTCTGCCCTCATCAATGAGCTGCTTTGCGCGCATGACGGGGGCGAGCCAGCGGTTGTTGAAGACCATACCCGTGATCTGCCCGGGATTGCGTTGCATGGAAATGATCTCGCGTGCCTCGCGCTCGCTGATGCAAAGTGGCTTTTCGCAGAGAATATGCTTTCCTGCGGAGATCGCCTTTTTCAGCGTTTCAAAATGATAGATGTTGGGGGTGCTGATATCGATGATGTCGATGTTGGGGTCATAGATCAGATCGTCCTCGTTTGCCGTTGCCTTGGCAATGCCGAACTCTTTTGCCACACGCTCGGATTTTTCAAGCGTGGTGGTGCAAACTCCTGCTGTGACGGCGCGGAAGGGGAGGTCACCGTAGAAGAAGGGCAGATTCTGTACCGCCCAGGTGTGCGTTCTTCCCATTGCGCCAAAGCCAAGAAGTCCGATGCGTAATTCTTTTGGTTGATGATTTTTCATATCATAGCCGCCTTTCTGCCGCAGCTTCTGCGACATTCCAAAGGTATTCATCTTATTATACAACAAAAAAAACGTTTTTGCAAGAGGTATCAAGCTTTTTTCGTGCTTTTTGTATTGCATTTTGAAGAAAAACAGAGTATAATAATATTACTATGGGTCAGGAGGAAGCGCATGAAGGATCTGATGCAGGAATTGACACCGTTTGGAATTGAGGTGCATGCCGATTACAGTCTTGCAAGACACAGCAGCTTTCGCATCGGCGGATGGGCGGCTCTTGCTTGCTTTCCCACCAATCGTGAGCAGATGCTGGTGGTATTGCGTGCCGTAAAGCGTCGAAGCATGGCATATCTTGTGATCGGAAACGCCAGCAACGTGGTCTTCTCCGACGAGGGCTTTGACGGCATTGTGATCTTTACGGGACGCTGGAAGGAGCTTTCGGTCAAGGAGGATCGCATCTGCGCATCGGCAGGTGTTTCTCTGCTATCGATCTCTACCGTTGCGCGAGACCTTGCACTCTCGGGTGCCGAATTTGCCTATGGGATCCCCGCAACGCTTGGCGGCGCGGTTTTTATGAACGCGGGCGCGTTTGGCGGATCGGTGTCTGACGTTTGCGTCAGCTCCGAGTATTATGATGCCGAGACCGAGCAGATCGGGATTTTTGAGGGCGCGGAGCAATGCTTTTCCAACAGAAGCAGTATTTACGCAAAGGATTCGCGTTATACGGTGCTGGGTGCCGAGTGGAAGCTTTGCCCGGGGGATAAAAGTGAGATCGCGCACCGCATGGAGGAATACATGGCACGCCGCAAAAGCACACAGCCGCTTGAATTTCCGAGCGCGGGCAGTGTGTTCAAGCGACCCGAGGGGCATTTTGCGGGCAAGCTGATTGAGGATTGCGGCTTGAAGGGCATGCGTGTGGGCGGCGCGGAGGTCTCCCAAAAGCACGCGGGCTTTATCATCAACCGCGGCGGTGCCACGGCGGCGGACGTGCGCAGTCTGGTGGCGCAGATACAGGAAACCGTATATCGGGAAACAGGCGTTTTGCTCGAAACCGAGATTCGTTTTTTGTGATATGAAAGAAGGATACAGGAGGGAAACGGAATGTCATTTGCAGATCTGGTCAGGGATGAGCTTTGTGAGCTTCCCGTAAAGCCTCCGTGCTGTCGCCACGCGCTGACGGCAGGGCTTCTTCTTTGCGCCCATGAGAATGCGCAAAGGCAGATCACCGTGCGCTATAAGCAGGAGCCTGTTGCCACGGTGGCGTCGGCTATGATCCGTGCGCAGTACGGAAAAGCCCCCGAGTCGGCAATGACAGGCAAATGCGGTCACCGATATTACGATCTGACCTTTTCCTCTCCTGCCTGCCGCAAGCTTCTGTCCCGTCTGCATACCGAGAATGTCGATATTGAGGAGACCTTAGGCTTTTCCTGTGAGGGCTGTCGATCGGCTTTTCTACGCGGTGTCTTTCTGGCTTGCGGAACCGTGAATGATCCGCATAAATCCTTTCATCTTGAATTTTCATTGCCCGACGCGACGCTTGCGGAAGGGCTTTCCCGATTTCTCTCGTTTCTCGGCTATGAGGCGCGCCTTGTGACGCGCGACAGCGGTACGGGAGTTTATTACAAGGGGAGCGGATACGTTGAGGAGTTGGTCGCGCTGATGGGCGCACAGCACGTGATTTTTGAGATCATCAACAGCCGTATCGAGCGCGATATCCGAAACAATGAAAACCGCGCCACCAATTGCGTGGCAAAAAATATTGAAAAAACCATCTCGGCGGCAACGCGTCAACTCGAAGCCATCGGAAGGCTGATGGAAAAGGGAAAGCTCGACCGTCTGCCCGAGGCATTGCGCATAACGGCATTGGTGCGCTATCGCAATCCCGACGCAACGCTCGACGAGCTGGTGATCCTTCACGATCCGCCGATCTCCAAGTCTGGGCTGAATCACCGACTGAAAAAGCTGTTGGAGGCGGCAGAGGATCTTTGACGCCCCGTGTCCCGACCCATCTATCTTGATTTTGAAAAAGGAGCAGACATGAACCGATTTGTCCATTTGCATTTGCACAGTGAATACAGTCTTTTGGACGGTGCCTGCCGCATCGCCGATATTCCCGCGCGTGTAAAGGCGTGCGGACAGGAGGCGGTCGCCATTACCGACCACGGCGTGATGTACGGCGCGGTCGCGTTTTGGGAGGCATGCCGTAAGGAGGGGATCAAGCCCATTATCGGTTGCGAGGTCTACGTTGCTCCCGATTCGCGATTTGAAAAATCGGTTTCGGCAGAGGGGTACGCTGACCATTTGGTGCTGTTATGCGAAAATATGACGGGATACCGCAATCTGACAGAGATGGTGTCGCGTTCCTTTACCGAGGGCTTTTACAATAAGCCCCGTGTGGACGAGGAGCTGCTGCGCCGCTACGGTGAGGGCTTGATCGCGCTCTCGGCGTGCCTTGGAGGACGCATTCCCAAATTGCTTTCCAAGGGCGATTTCCAAGGAGCAAAGGAGACGGCACAGAGGTATGCCGAGATCTTTGGAAAGGATCACTTTTATATTGAATTGCAGGATCACGGTATGGCGGAGCAAAAAGCCGTTTTGCCGTCTTTGGTGCGTCTGGCACAGAATTGCGGCTTGCCGCTGGTTGCCACGAACGACTGCCATTATCTGCGCCGTCAGGATGCCGATACAC
>JAZOPW010000394.1:0-4306 GCA_045655785.1 Eubacteriales bacterium | reverse complement strand
AAAGAGATTTTTTAAAAATAAAAAGAGGAATTTCAAAAAGAACTTGACAATCTGAACAAAATATGGTATGATAAAATCGGTATGTTATTTATGACAAGAAAAGGAGTTGAATGTCATGAGCAATGCTATTTTGATTTGTTCCGCAATAGTGATCCTTGCAATCGGAATGCTGTGGGGATTTTTGAGAAATCTGGCAAAATCCCGTATCCGCGGCATCTCGCTGATCCTTTGTGCCGTGGGGGCAGTCCTGCTTACCATCCCGATTCGGAATTGGCTTTTTTCGGAAGAGCGCCTGAATCAGATCGTGATCCCGTGGATGGAAAAATTGAATATGCCGGAGATGGTGGAAATGTTCGGGCTTTCCGAAACGCTGAATGAGGTTCTTCTCGGCGTTGGCGGAGCACTCGTGGCACCGATTATTTCCTTAGCACTCTTTATTGTGCTTTCCTTCCTGACGTGGTTCGTCTTCCTGATCGTTACCTTGATCTTCGGAAGCTCCATGCGTGAGTACAACGAATTCCGTCCCTTCAGCCGTATCCGCGGCATGGTATGGGGGGCGATCAGCGCACTTGTGATCCTGTTTGTGCTCATGATCCCTGTGTCTACTTATCTTGGAGTGGCTTCTCCCGTGATCAATTCCTTGAATGAGTCGGATGCCCTGGGAGAGGACGCCGCAGTGGTGCAGGACGTTATCGACGAATATGTAACTCCGTTGGATAAAAACGGAGTGGTCGTGGTGTTCCGTACCCTTGGCGGTAAAGCGATCACGACATGGATCACCGATTTCAAGGTGGATGACACAACAACACATCTGCAGGATGAGATCGGCTCTGTCGCTTCGTTGGCAGGGAACATCATCAGCCTGACCAAAACCGATATTGAAGAATATGATTCCGAACAGGCGGCTACCTTTATTGCCATTGCAGATTCCTTTGAGGATTCGGTTCTGCTTCCTACCATCGCGGGTGAGCTGATCTACAACGCCTCCGATGCATGGCTCAAGGGCGAGGCATTTATGGGGGCGGAGAAGCCCGATCTTGGAGAGATGTCGGAGATCTTTGAGGACTTCTTCAATACTCTGCTGACAATTCTGCATGACGACGCACATGACAGAGCGGCTTTGCAGGCAGACGTCCGTACGGTTGCCGAGATGATCTCGGTGCTTGCCCAAAAGGGTGTGTTTGCCAATATGAAGGATACCAATGCGCTGATGGAGGCGCTGAGCAGCAACGGTGTGATCGAATCGATGATTTCCTCTCTCGGAAACAACGACAGCATGAAGATCCTGATTCCCGAAATCACCAACATGGGTGTGCGTGCCATCGCTACCACGCTTGGTCTGCCCGCCGATGCCGAGGCTGTTTACAATGAATTTATGGATGAAGTGGCGGTTGCGCTGAATGATGTGCGCGATCTTCCGGAGGAGGAGCGCAATGCACAGTTGACCCAGTCCTTGACTGCCGCATTCGACGATGCCGGCGTTCCGATCGACCGCGAGATTGTGGATTGCTATGTGGTCAGTATGTCCGAGGACCTTTTGAGCAGTGAAGAGGATCTGACGTCTGATGATGTGCGTGCATTCTTTACGGTCTACGCCCTGAATGCTACGGGAGATGCCGGTGACGGCTCCACCGAGGAGCTTGCGGCATCGGGTACTCTTTCCAATGAAGATATTTTCAAGGGTACCGTTTATGAGGGTAAGACCGAGGATGAGTTGAAGAAGAGCGGTGCCGCTGTTCTGGCTCGCGTTTCGTGCAAGCTTTCTGCTCTTGCCGATAATGTAAACTTTGCCGAGCAGGCTGCAGAGATTCTGCAGAGCTCGTACAGTGAGCTTGTTTCCGAGGATTCCGCTGCGATGAGCGTGATCAAGTCGGTTGTTCTGACGAAGCCCGTAACCGAGGATACCATGCAGGCAACCGCAGGTCTGCAATCCTCCGAAAGCATTGTGACCGTAAAGGTGACGATCAGCGATCTCTTGATCGATACCAAGCAGGCCGCAAACAAGATCAATTCGCAAACCATTGAACAGGAATCTCAGAATATTGCATCGATTTTCTCGGCTGCAAGCGGACTTGCAGGTAAGATGGACAGCTCGGAGCTTAAGTTGAATGAGGTGACCGAATCGGTTGGCGAGATCCTCGATTCGTTGCATTCTTCGGTTTCTTACGGCTCCGATAAAGCGTCGAACCTGGTTACTGCGGTCTTCCAATCCAAGACGGTGAGAGATGTTGCCGATCTCGATATGACCACTGCTACGCAGATGGCAGAAAAGGCAACCGAGGGCAACGGAAACTATAAGCAGACCATGCAGACCATTGGAGACAGTGTGGACGTAATTTCCAAGCTGGGTGACGGTAAGGAAGTCACAGAAGATGATCTGATCAAGCTGATCCGCAACATCAACCCGCAGAGTGCAGGTATGATCGAGCTGTTCGTTACCCCTGCCCGTATCGCAGGCTACGGTGTAGACGAAAAATATGCATCTACCTCCGCACCGATGATCTCGGATATCTTCGCTTATATGGCTGATACCGATATGACCGATGAAGAGTATGAGAAGGAAGCCAAGGCGTTGAATCAGGTTCTGAACATTGCCATTTCCGCAAAATCTCATGCATCCGAGGATGAGCTGTTCGGCGGTATCCTTCCCAGTGCTACCGAAACCGTTAACACCTTTGTAGATTCGAAGGCAGTATCCAGCTCGTTGCGCAAGAACATGTTGGATGAAAACGGAAACGTGTTGGAAGGCAAGTTTGATGTTTTCGAGCTTGGTGAAAAGATTCCCGAGGATTCCGAAAACTACCAAGAATTTGTAGACGCCGTAAAGGCTTGCTACGAAAACGATCGTACGGCAGATACCAAGGCTACCCTGACAGCGATTACCGCTATTTTGGGAATTTCGGTCGAGCTTGATTGATCCAAAATCAGAAACTGAAGGAGTCGATCCCCACAGGAAAGCCTGTGGGGATTGAGTTTGTATTCAATCGAGTTTTGCATCAGATAAAAGGAATTGAAAAAACACTTGACAAACGACACAGGATGTGTTATAATTAGTATGGAAAAACGAATTTTGTCTCATTTTGTATAGAACCTGTTGAAATTAAGGCGCGCCGGCATTAGAATAATAATGCCGGTTTCCATGTGCCTATATCATGAAGGGAATTTTAAAATGTTTATCAAACAGTTCAGTAACTATAAGGTTAGAAGGTTGATATTGGGTTTGTTCGATATTTTCTGCTTTGCAGTATCCGATGCCTTCTACTTTTGGACAACGGTTTATGTGGATCATCATCAAACCTATAAGTTCGATCATTTTCTTGTGAATTCCGCAATCCTTTTGGCGTTTATCATGCTGATGCGCCTGGTGTTCGGGGTTTACTTTAACGTTTGGAGATATACCAATACCACGATATATTTGAAAATGGTGATGGCAGACGGTTGCGGATGTATTGCTGCTTTGATCTTTGCACGTGTTGTAAATTTGTACACGGGAGTATGGCACTTTACCGTTGTGGCGACCTTTATGGCTCTCCTGACCCTAACCTCGCGCTTTGTATACCGTCTGCTCTACAAGTATCTCAATCAAATGGAGTATGACGATACGCATAAGATCCCCGTTGCCATTGTTGGGGCAGGACAGGTTGGTGCGCTTTTGGCAGAGGAGCTTCTCTGCAACAAAAAATCAAACTACAAGCCGATATTTTTCATCGATCGGAATCCCGCGAAGGTGGGAAGCCGTGTGGCAGGCTTAAAGGTCTACCCGGAGGGTGAAAAAACGCTTGCATTTATCAAAACGCAGGCTGTCAGCGAGATTTTTATCGCAGTTACGGGGCTTGACAGTGATGAAATCGCCGAGCTTTATAATCTTTACAGTCAGACCTCCTGTAAGGTCAAGCTTTATGATACGCCTATGAGAGACGTAGAGGAGTCCGAAACGGCACGCCGCGGAAAGCTGCGTGAATTCCGCATTGAGGACCTGTTGTTCCGCAAGTCCATGAATATCAATGATAAGAAGTCCTTGGATTATTACCGAGACAAGGTCATTCTTGTAACAGGTGGCGGTGGATCGATCGGCAGTGAGCTTTGCCGTCAGATCGCAAAATGCCATCCCCGTCAGTTGATTATTTTGGATATCTACGAAAATAATGCCTATGATATTCAACAGGAGCTGATCCGTACTTATGGGGACAAGCTCAATCTTGCGGTTGAAATTGCCTCAGTACGAGACCGCGCCCGTTTGGATTGTGTTTTCAGTTATTACCATCCCGATATTGTATTCCATGCGGCGGCACATAAGCATGTTCCC
>JAZOPW010000393.1:0-7159 GCA_045655785.1 Eubacteriales bacterium | reverse complement strand
ATCGCATATCCTTTGTGCAATAAAATTCGCACGGGGTATGCGTCATAGCCTTATCCCAACAGAAATCACAATGCTCATGAAAAAACAACTGTATTTTGTCTCCTTCAAGGCATTCTTTTATATCGGGAAAATGTTCAACATGATTTTTTGCATATCTTAAAATATTTTGATAAAATTCATTTTTATCTGTATACGCTTTGTGCCAAAATTCAGGAAAAATAATTCTATAAAGAACTACATTTTGTAAATATTCTTCTTGACCATTGAGTCTCCAATCTTGTTCCATATTGGTCAACTCCTTTCGATATGTTGAAGCTACTGCTGTAAATGAGCGTTTCGAGTTTTGTGGGGAATCATTATTTGTCCTACTCACAGAGGTCTGAAAAGGAGGGTTGTAATACCTTAAAATCTCACTTTTCAACCTTTCCCAACCAAAAAGTACGCAAAAACGTCAGATTTTTCTTGTTTTTTCGGAAACAAATGTAACTATCCTTTCTGATACGAAAGAATTTTTTATAGGGTTGCGTGCGATCATCGACCAAATAGATAAAGGTTCCAAAGCCTACTTCGCGGTGAACATATTTAATTTGTACGGTTTGAATGGCACGAACAGAGCATTCTTTACGAAAGCCATATATGAGACCTTTGCGCTTTATCATACCGTCCTCAATCCAAACAACACAAGCTGCACGGTTCAAGAACCATAAAAGAAAGCAACCAAGACCGAAAAGAACACCAAAAAGTAATAGCCCTATACCTATCTCTTGTGGCTTTCCAAATACGACAAGTCCAAGCGGGATCAATGAAAGTCCCCAAATCAAAATAATTGAAAAGGAGTATAGCACTAAAGCGGATCTTGAAGATATGATTTTTTTCATCGTAAACTCCAAAATAGAATGATTTGACACTTCATGTCATGAATTGATGCTGTCGCATCATGATTTCTCGTCGGCGTTCCGCCTCCCTCCATGAATTGAATTGCGCGTTCAACCTTATGCACCCGCAGGCGCAATTCATTGTCGAATTCGCTGTGTCTCTGACACTCGGATTCGACATGGAAGCTCCTTTGGATCAATCAGGCTGTGTCGGCACACCTCGCATTCTCCCGTTGCGGTCTCGCTCCAATATCCGCAGGCGGCGCACACATACCCGTGCGGCGCGTCGGGGTCAAGATTGATCGGGTAGGGGAGTCCGTGAAAGCGGATGATGCGATTGCCCTCATGGTAGTAATGATAAAATCCGCGTTTTTGCTCGAATTGGATCCGACGGATTTTCCCATCCTCGCATTTGACCTTGATGGCGGTGTTCAGGCGGAAGTCATAGCTGAGCTTTTTGGTCAGACCCGGGTCGGGGGACGCAGAATAGGTGTGCGAAAGCCCCGAGGAGATGATCGTTCCGCTGAGAGTACGGTCGGTAAAGAACTTCCACATACGGAAGATCAAAAAGCCGAATGCCGCAACGACGGCGGCATACAGCACCATGCGCCATCCCTTGATCAAGCGGTCATCGGAATAGGTTTGATGATTCTGGTTGTAGGAGATCGCACCGCCGATCCACAAGGCGATCCACAGCAGAAAGCCGAGCGTGCGGCGAAGATCGCGGAAAAGGACATAACGGCACAGGTCTGTGTTTCGCTTTGGAAGTCTTGACATGGAGCATCTCCTTTCTTTTTTACAAATCTATTGTAGCAAAAATATTTTACCACAAAACGAACAAAAAGTAAAGAGTTTTTCCAAATAGGGTTGCTTTCTTTCCCAAGATCTATCCGAACAGGCACATTCGGGGACTTTGACGCATATGATCAATAGAAAAACGAAAAAGGAGTGTATTACATATGGAGCCGTCATTTGATAAAAAAGGCTGTCCGCCGTTTCGTCCGACCCTGGATGGGTGCGTGGGGAGAGATCCGCGCATGGCGAAGCTGTTGGAGGGATGTTATCGGAATGAGCTTTACGCTGTGTCTGCTTATACCTACCGCAGCTTGATGTGTGAGCCGATCGACCGCGAGGTTGCTGACCTTTTCGATGCGATCGCGGTCGAGGAGAGCGAGCATTTTCGTCTGATCGGTCAGCTGATCGTAGCTCTTGGGGGGAATCCCGAGATCAGCGCACAGCTTCGTGTGCATACGGAGTCGCTTGCAAGGGAGGATTCTGCACAGGGGGCGCGCGGAGTGAGGCAGATGCTGTTGCGGTCGGTGCGTGAGGAAAAGGCGTCGATCGAACGCTATCAGACGCTGATGGGAAGTACGCAGGATCGCGTGGTGCGATCCCTCTTGGCGCACATCCTTTCCAATGAGCAATATCATATCGATCAGCTCCAACGGGCGCTACCGTAAGACAATAATCGCTTTTTAAAATCAAAGTCCTGCCTTAATATACATATCCCACGGTACGGAGAGAGAGAACGTTCTTTTTCAGACTGAAAAAATAATAACGCCGTATCAGATAAATTCCGTCCCCCTCTTTTCTGGCGGTACAGTAAAATCTGCCGTGGGAGATCCCCTTGGAGGAGATCCAATAGGGGGAGACAATGAGGACCGCGCCGCCATTCGCGGCAAGGCTCTGCGCATGGGCGGAAAAAAAGGGACTTGAGGACGCATCCATAAAAAGAACGTACACCGATCTTCCTCGGGTTACTCCAGCCAGCAGGCGGTTTGTTCTGCGCGACTCCAGCAATGCCGTGATCAGGATCCCCAGCATCAAAGCACCGAGGATTGGGAGAATGACCAAAAAGAGTGCCGTGGTCAGAATGACGAGCGCGCCTGTTTCAAGGACGGTCAGGATCACGGTCAGAATACGGAGCGTGATCGCAATGGCTCGGATTTTGCGAATGTAGGCAAGCAGTCCCTGCCAATGTGTGTATAGCGGCGTATGGGTAAATTGGGCACATGCATAGCCGAAAAAGAAGCGATGCGCGGTCATGCTACGGTTTTTCAGAGCTGATTTTTGAAGCTTTGCCGCGATGCTCTGCACCTGCTCGGCGCGCTCATCAGTCATCGGCAAGGAACACCCTGCGTCGGATCAGACGCGAAAGTCCGCTGATGGGAAAGCCCATCAGAAACCATACAAAGGTGAAGGGCAGGCAGATCTGTCCCAAAAAGTTGAGCGGCAGGTCGCTGTAATCCCATACGGCAAGCCCAAGACCGAGGTTGAAGAGACAGCCTGCAAACAACTCTACGACCGTGATGAGGAATGCGCCTGCAAGCGCACGGAGGGGGAGTGAGACGCGCGGATAGAGTCGGTTCATGCGGTAGAGCATCCAAAAGCAGAGCGCACCGCAGATCGCCATACTCCAATGCGATCTGCCGCGCCAGGCAAGCTCGGTCAGATAATACAGCACGCCGCCGCACAAAAGCACCAAGGGTGCCTCGATCATTTTTTGTGCTGTGTTCGTGCGGAAGTTTTGAGCATTCATGTTTGTTTGTCCTTTCCAAAAGATTATCCATAATTATTGCCTGATTTTTTGGAAAAATTCAAAAAACTCTTGTAAAAGTGCGGCAAATTTGGTATAATAAAAAAAATGCTTGGAAAGGGAGGAAAATCATGCGATCGAACACCATAAAATGCCCCGATCTGTCAGCACTCCGTGCAGACGCGGACAGACTTTTAGCGACAAACGGCAACCGCTTGGTTCTGATCGAGGCGATTGTGGTCCTGCTTGTGACCGTAATGCCGTATGTCATGCTTTGGAGCACGTATGAGATCCTTCTCCAAGGTCTGTTTGCCAACACCGAGGACGCTGTGGAGCTTTTGCTTTCCGTGGGATGCTGGATTCTGACCGTACTGCTGTCGCTTTTGTTTACCTGTCCGCTTCTCATCGGCTTATTGCGGATGTCTTGGGATATTGAGCTTGGAGGAGAAACGTTGCTTTCGCGTTTGTTCTCCTCCTTTATGAGCCGAGGAACCTATCTCCGTGCAATCAGCCTTTCTGTTGGCTTTTTGTGGCGTGTCGCACTGATCGCGGGGGTGGTTGCCGTTACCTGCCTTGGCACGCGGCATTTCTTTGCAGGGAGCCTGTTGGCAGGCGTGCTGTGCGGGTTGGCTGTGCTGATCGAGCTTATACTCGGCATTTGCCTGTGCTTGCACTACTTCCCGACCTTGGCGGTGGCGATGTATGAGGAAACGCCGCTCCCACGTGCAAGAGAGATCGCACGCAAGATGATGCGTCGCTGTCCGCGTGCAGGTGTTTGGTTCTTTTTGTATTTTATCCCCCATATTCTGTTGGGACTTTTGACGTTTGGTATTTTTTTGATCTGGGAGGTCATGCCGCGAATGTGTGTGACGTATTTCCTTTATTGCAGAAAAATGAATGAAATGATGATCCGATCGGAGGAATAAAACAACATGAGTGAAAAATTTTATTTGACAACAGCGATTGCATATGCGTCGCGCAAGCCGCACTTCGGCAACACCTATGAGGTGATCATGTCCGACGCGGTGGCAAGATACCAAAGAGCCTGCGGCAAGGAGGTCTTCTTCTGCACGGGTACCGATGAGCACGGTCAGAAGATCGAAAACCTTGCCAACGAGCAGGGGATCACACCCAAGGCATACGTTGACGGTGTGGCAGGCGAGATCAAGGGCATCTGGAATCTGATGAATTCGAGCCACGATTATTTTATCCGTACCACCGATGACTATCACGAAAAGGCGGTGCAGAAGATCTTCCGTAAATTCTACGAGAAGGGCGACATCTACAAAAGCGAATATGAGGGATGGTACTGTACTCCCTGCGAATCCTTCTTTACCAATACCCAGGCGGCAGACGGCAAATGTCCCGATTGCGGACGCGAGCTGACCCAGGCAAAGGAAGAGGCATACTTCTTCAAAATGAGCAAATATGCAGACCGACTGATGAAGCACATTGAGGACAATCCCGATTTCATTCAGCCCGAGCTGCGCAAAAAAGAAATGGTCAACAACTTCCTCAAGGCAGGTCTGCAGGATCTTTGCGTGTCGCGCACCTCGTTTACCTGGGGAATTCCCGTTGACTTTGATCCCAAGCACGTCACCTACGTCTGGCTTGACGCGCTGACCAACTATATCACGGCGTTGGGATACGATCCCGACAAGAGCTTTGAGGAGCAATCCGAGCATTTCCGCAAATATTGGCCTGCCGACGTGCATATCATCGGTAAGGATATTTTGCGCTTCCACACCATTTATTGGCCCATCTTCCTCATGGCACTTGACCTGCCGCTTCCCAAAAAGGTGTTCGGTCATCCGTGGTTCAATTTCGGCATGGACAAGATGTCCAAGTCGAAGGGCAACGTGATCTATGCCGACAAGCTTGCCGAGCATTACGGCGTGGACGGTGTGCGTTATTACGCGCTCTCCGAGATGCCCTTCGCATCCGACGGATCGATCACCTATGAGGCGGTGATCAAGCGCTACAACATGGACCTTGTCAACAATCTCGGAAACCTGGTCAAGCGCACGCTCGACATGGAAAAGAAATATTTCGGTAAGGTCGTTCCCGTGCCTGCAGGCGAGGAGGGAACCGATGCCGAATTGAAGGCGGCTTGCAAAAAGGCGTATGAGAATCTGCGCACCTGCATGGATCAATACCACGTTGCCGACGCGCTGGAGGGCATTTTTGAGATGCTGAGCCGCGCGAACAAATACATTGACGAGACCACACCCTGGACGCTTGCAAAGGACGAGGCAAACCGCGCGCGTCTTGGCACGGTGCTTTACAATTTGATGGAGGCAATCCGTCAGGGTGCTGTGATGCTGACTCCCTTTATTCCTGCCACAGCCGAGGAGATTTTGAACGAGCTGAACACCGACAAGCGCGATTTTGCATCGCTGTCGGGCTTTGACGGCATGGTCGCAGGCTCGACGGTAGGTGACTCCAAGGTGCTGTTTGCGCGTGTGGATGAGGAGAAGGAGCTTGCCGCATTTGAAGCCGAGCGTCAGGCGCAGATTGCGGCAGCCGAGGCGGAAGCAAAGGCGAACGAGGTTCCCGAAAAGCCAGAGGGCTGTGCGCTGATCGGCATTGAGGACTTTATGAACGTTGAGCTTCGCACCGCGAAGATTCTGGAGTGCGAAAAGGTACCGAAGGCAAAGAAGCTGCTCAAGCTCAAGGTTGATCTCGGTTACGAGCAAAGACAGGTGGTTTCGGGGATCGCGAAATGGTACGCGCCTGAGGATCTGATCGGCAAAAAGATCATTCTGGTTGCAAACCTTAAGCCCGCAACCCTTTGCGGTATTGAATCCAACGGCATGATCCTGGCGTCCGGCGAGGAGACCGTTCGCGTGGTCTTTCTTGCAGATGACACCCCTCTCGGCGAAAGAGTGAGATAAAAATAGAAATAGAGAGTTTTCTTTGCGGGGGAGCCCCTTTTGCCCAAAGGGGCTCCCCCGCACCCCCTTCCCAAAAGCTTTTGAACAATAGACAAGAAAGCGAAAACAGGGAAAATCTCAATTCGAGGGGGATGATTTGTGTTTACGATTTGCTTTACACGGCGAAAGCATTTGACCGCACGATGTAAGCAATTACTTTTACTTTTTTCAAAAGTCTTGAAAGAGGAGGCGTGTGGGGGAGGAGAAGGCTTATCTCAAAAATCTCCTACCCACGAAAAAATTTCAATGAAAATAACAGTCATTGGATGCGGGAGATGGGGCTCGCTGATCGCTTGGTATCTTGATCGTTTGGGGCATACGGTTACGCTGTATGGGCGTTCAAGCTCGGCAAATATGCAACAATTTTTAAAAACGCGGAGCAACGGACTTTTGGTTCTGCCTCCCAGTGTGCTTCTTTCCACTGAAATTACGGTGGCAAAGGAGTGCGACACACTGATTATTTCGATTGGTTCGCAGGGCTTGCGTGCATTGATCGAAAAGGAATTGGTACCGCTTGGTTTGCAGGATAAAACCGTAGTGCTTTGTATGAAGGGAATTGAAATATCAACAGGAAAAAGACTTTCCCAAATTGTGGAGGAAACGCTCGATGCTTCCAACCGCGTAGCCGTTTGGCTCGGACCCGGTCATGTGCAGGAGTTTTTTGCAGGAGTGCCTAACTGCATGGTGATTGACAGCTGTGACGAAGCAACCAAAGCGCGCTTGGTGGATGCTTTTTCAGGAGAGTTGATCCGTTTTTACTACGGGCAAGACTTGATCGGCAACGAGGTGGGGGCGGCGGCAAAAAATGTGATCGG
>JAZOPW010000392.1:0-5794 GCA_045655785.1 Eubacteriales bacterium | reverse complement strand
TTCCGTATTGCATGGGCTATGAACATCAACACACCCGGCGATACGATCTTCCTCGGTACAAAGGGCGGTCTCCGCGTTCCTTCCACAGACTGCTGGAACGGTACACTCAATGCTCCTATGACCATCTATCACGAGGTGGCTGGCGAGCAGGTTGAGACAGTTGTTCCGCTTCTTAAGGATATCAACCTCTGGGATGCTAAGGTTCGTTCCTTCCTTGACGCTTGCAAGTACAACGGCAAGGCTCCCGTTCCTACATCCGACATTATCTACAACCAGGCGATCCTTGACGGTATTGCTAAGTCTTCTGACGCAGGCCGCGAGATCGAGATCGTTATTCCCGAAATCTAATGATTTCTCTTATGGGGACTCCGAAAGGAGTCCCCATATTTTGCTTTATCAATAAAACTCTATCATAGTGGTATGCACCTCCAAAAGCTAAAGGCCTTTGGAGGTGCATACAATTTACGGAATATTTATTCTTTTTTTGGCGTGTAGCCGTATTTTTGTTTGTAAAGTCTGATAAAAAACGACAAATTGGAAAAACCGCACAGATCCGCCACCTCGGAGACATTGTATTCACCGCTTCGTAGCTTGTTTTTCGCGTTTCCGAGACGAATATCATTGCGATATTCAATAGGTGTTCTACCGGTGTATTCGCGGAACAGACGACGGAAATTGACCTCGCTCATGTCGCAAAGATTCGCGTAGTGGGAAACGGTCTGATTGTCCTCGCTGTGTTCTGTCAATTCGGAAAGCGCGGCCTGAAGCTTTCTGTATTTTTTTGGTATGCTTGAATATGCCTCGTCGATCTGCCACAAAAGCCGATATAGGCAGGAAAGGTAGTAAAACGGGTGACTTGCAATATGATTTTCAGTGGGTTTAAAGAAATCTTCAATCAGCTCTCCTGCCCGTGGGAGCTCTATCTTGACGGGAAGCGAAAGATATTCGGGCAGAGTGCCGCTGTCAATATCGAATTGTACTAATTTTATTTTTGTGTTCCCCTCGAGATAGGTTCCGGTGTATACGCTGCCGCATGGGATGAAGATCAGCTCTCCTGCCCCTGCCAATATGCTTTGTCTCTCTTCCGAGACGAAGTCATCACACATTTGTCCGCTGACGATATATATAAATCCGTGCTTTCCGCGCCCCTGTTTGAATGAATGTCTGTACCCCTTTGGTCTTGATACCTTTTGTATATCTATATTTTTTGCCGTAAATACAGGATCCTGCAGACTGTATTGATATTTCATCCAATCACCTCGGGTATATTGTAATTGATTTTTTACTTTCTGTCAACACAAAATGATCGAATAGTGTTAAAATATATCGGATTCTTTCTTGAATGACGAGTGGTTTTATGTTATAGTTAACGTGGAGAACAAAAATAAGGAAGGGGATGCCGTATGAAGGATTCATATTTGCTTAAAACGAAAAATGCCGAGCACCTTTATTTTGAATACGCAAAGGACCAGCCTATAATAGATTTCCATAATCATCTTTCGGTGTCGGACGTTGCCGCGGATCGGAAATTCGAAAACCTGGCAGAGCTGTGGCTTACTCCGGACCCTTACAAGCATCGACTTATGCGCATCTGCGGCGTGGAAGAAAAATATATTACGGGGGATTCAGCCCCCCACGAGAAATTCAAAAAATACTGCGAGATCTTTCCTCGACTTGTAGGAAATCCGGTGTACGATTGGTCGAGAATGGAGCTTTCGGACGTTTTCGGAATAGATATCCCGATTTGTCAGGAAAATGCGGAGTATATATACGACAGAATTGGGGAGATGCTCAGTTCACCCGAATATTCAAGCAACGCTATTTTGAAGAGATTCAACATAGAAAAACAGTTTCCCGTGGCTTCGCTGACGGACGGATTGGCGGAATTTGACGGAGAGCGTGTGGCACCGTCCTTGCGCGGCGACAATCTTCTTGAACCAACAAAGGCATTTACAGAGCAGCTGGCGATCGAAAGCGGTATAGCGATCACCGATACCGAAACGTACCTTGCCGCCGTTGGAGTAATGCTTGATCTCTTCGATCAAAAGGGGTGTAGATTTGCAGACCACGCGCTTGATGCCGGATTTTTTGACGGTGGCGCGGACAGCCGCAAAGCGCAGATGCTTGTGCGCCTTGGCACAGAATATGCAAAAAGGGGCTGGACGCTTCTTCTTCATCTTGATGCGAAGAGACAAACCAGCTCTCGACTTGCCAATCTGGCGGGCCCTGCGGGCGGATACGCTGCGGTTGGAGGTCAATTTGATATTTCTGCTCTGTGCGATCTTCTTAATTATATGGAACGTGTGGGTGGGCTGCCAGATACGGTGCTGTTTCCTCTTAATATGAACGATCAGATGCCGTTGGCAGTGCTTCAAGGCTCGTTCTCGCAGGACGGCGTTCCTTCTAAGGTTCAGCTTGGCCCCGCATGGTGGTGGTGTGACCACGCTCTTGGTATTGAGAACACTTTGGACAGTATTTCATCCTTTGGGGTGGTGTCGGAATTTATCGGCATGACCACCGATTCACGAAGCATTTTGTCCTTTGTCCGCCACGATTATTTCCGACGTCTGCTTTGTTCCTGGATTGATCGCCGCGGCAGTATGATGGATTGGGACGCTCCGCTGTCTGTTCTTGGAGAGATAGTTCGGAAAATTTGCTATGAAAACGTAAAGAAGAAAACGGAGAGAAAATATGAAAAGATTTGAGGGAAAAATTGCGGTAGTTACAGGTGCGGGAGGAACTCTTTGCTCGGAAATTGCCATTGAGCTTTCCTTGGAGGGCGCATTGGTATACCTTGTGGGCCGAACCGAGGAAAAGCTTGTAAAAACAGCGGAAAAAATAATCGAAAAGGGTGGAGTTCCCGCAAAAATTTGCGCTTGTGACGTGACCGACAGAGAGGGTATTGCATCCGTGGCAAGTCAGGTTGAAGCGGCCGGGGGATGCGACTTTTTGATCAACGGTGCGGGTGGAAACAACGCAAAAGCGATGCCTACCATTACAAAATTTGATCGGAGAGAGCTTACAGGTGAGCTCCCCGAGGGGCAAAAGGGACTTTATGACATTGATATGGACGCCTTTGAGAGCGTTCTGAATATCAACACTATGGGAGCTGTTATTCCCACTATGGAATTTGCCCGTCAGATGATAAAAAAGGGTGGTGGCTCCGTAATAAATTTTGCTTCCATGAATACTTACTGTCCTCTTACTCGCTGCTTTGCTTATGCTATGAGCAAGGCGGCGGTGTCGAACCTTACCCAGTCGTTTGCGGCATACTATGCTCCGGCAAACGTGCGCATAAATGCTATTGCGCCCGGTTTTATGGTAAACGAAAGAAGCAAGAATTATCTTGGCACAGTCGAGGAAGGTTTGACCGCCCGCGGACAGCAGGTTATCGGCCATACGCCTATGGGACGCTTTGGAGAAGCCTCCGACCTTGTCGGATGTGTGAAATGGCTTCTTGATTCTGATTCTTCGGGATTTGTAACGGGAATAACGGTGCCTGTCGACGGTGGATTTCTTACCCTTGGAGGTGTGTGATGATACTTGCCGATTATTTCAGAAGCCAGCGTGATGCTACTTGGGATATTGCCCTGCAATGCGGTGTCAGTCACGGAGTGATCCGTCTTCCCGAGGATGATGACTTCGATTTAACCGATGCGTCGCACTGGAAGACTGTTCACAAGCGTTTTACCGATTTTGGCATCACTCCCGTGGTAATCGAGCCTATGCCGAATTGTGTGCACGATCATATCAAGGCAGGGGACTCCATGCGAGATAAGAGCATTGAAAAGGTCATGAAAATGTTCCCGATCATGCGTGATCTCGGCATTGAGACGATCTGCTTTAACTGGATGGCGCACGTTGGCTGGACACGAACCTCGTCTTTCTATCCCGAGCGAGGCGGAGCCCTTGTGACAGAGTTTAATATGGACGATTTTACCCCTACAGGCGCAAAAATAACGGCCAAGGAGCTCTGGGCTAATTACGAGTATTTTATCCGCGCGGTGATCTCAGAGGCCGAGAAATATTCGATCAAGCTGGCACTTCATCCCGATGATCCTCCCGTTCCGAGGCTTGGGAACGTGGAAAGAATTATGATAAACAAGGCAAATATAAAACGAGCTGTATACGGTATCGTTGACAGCGAAAGCCTTGGAATTACTATGTGTCAGGCCAATTATTTCATTATGGGCGAGGATTTGGAGAAGGTCATAGAGGAGTTTGCAAAGAAGATATATCTGATCCATTTCAGAAACACGGTGGGTGAGCCGAATCACTTCCGCGAGACCTTCCACGACAACGGCGAGATAGATATGGCACGTATTATGCAGGTGTACGTTAAAAATGGGGTGAACGTGCCGATCAGAGTGGATCACGTGCCAACCCTGGCGGGAGAGAAATCTACTCTTGCGGGTTACGATGCCTTGGGCAGGCTGTTTGCTATTGGATATCTTAAGGGAATTTTGGATGCAACGAAGGGAAACGGAAATGCTTAAAATACAAAATAAGATTTTAAGAGAGCAGGATAAATTCTGGTGTGGATGCGTATTTCATCCAACGGATGCCATAGAGGATCCATGGGGAAAAAGAATTCTTGATCAGATGGCTCAGGACAAGGCTATTGACACGGTTCGCATCTATTCTATGTTTGAGGACATAGTTTACAGCGATGCCGAAGGTAAGCTCTGCTACGATTTCCGCCTCAGCGATCTGCGACTTGACTATATGCTCGAGAAGGGATACAGCCTTGTTATTGCATATGCGGGCATTCCCGATTGCATAGCAGCCTCCACCGACAACAAGTGCAGCATTGCAAAGGGAAAGACTCGCTATAAGGGTAAAATGTGGAACACGTCGCCTCCAAGGGATTATGCCCTTTGGGAGGAGATATGCTACGAGTACACAAAGCACAATATTGAGCGATACGGCATTGAAACGGTATCAAAGTGGAAATGTCAGTGCTTCAACGAGCCCGATGTAAAATCCTTCTGGCTTTCCGAGCTTGATCCTCATGATAACGAGCCGCGCCTGAAGGAATATTGCAAGCTGTACGAATATTTTCAGCGAGGTGTCCGTCGCGCGTCGGAGGATATTCTCGTTGGCGGCCCTGCTTTTGGCGGAATGGGTGGGATCAAGGATTTCTTTGGCGGCTTTCTTAAATACGTAAAAGCAAACGACCTCAAGCTGGACTTTGTAACCGAGCACAAGTACAGCGTGGGTTTTCACATGGTGCGTGACAAAAAAGGGTTCATTGACGTTGGCAGTATGATACAGACGCACGAGGAGATCGAGGAAACCGTTTGTGAGAATGGTTTCGGTGACCTGCCGATCATCATGGACGAGTGGGGAATGATCACTCACGGATTCTGCAACATAGAGGAATGTCCCGATATGATGTGCCGCGAGACGGAGGTATTCTCTGCCTTTTACGTGCGAATGATCCGAAGGTTTCTTGATTGCGCAAATCCCCCGAAGGAGCTTATGATATGTCTCTCGGGTCAGCACGAAATGGAGCAGGATTTTACAGGCTTCCGCAACTTCTTTACTCTCAATTTTATTAAAAAGCCGATTTACAACGCTCACGTTATGGCGGGCAGGCTGAAGGAAAAGTTGATTTGTGTTGAGGTGGAGGACGAGAATATTTCTCTTATTCCAACCACCGATGGAAAGGGCAATTATTCGGTTCTGCTTTCATATTCTGCCGACAATGGCGATATGAATTTGCCAGAGAAAACGGAGCAGGTGGTGTTTGCCGATGACGTTTCGGACAAGACGGTCGAGGTTTTCTGTATTG
>JAZOPW010000391.1:0-6875 GCA_045655785.1 Eubacteriales bacterium | reverse complement strand
TGCCTTTGCAAATGCAGGATCGTTCTTGGTCTCACGCGCGTCGAAACGAACGTTTTCGATCAGCACGCAGGTGCCGTTCTCCATAGCGGCGATCTTTGCCTTTGCATCGTCGCCAACGATATCGGATGCGAATGCAACCTTGCCGTCCAAGGACTCGTTGAGACGGTCAGCAACGGGCTTGAGGGAGAACTTCTTGCCGTCTCCTGCCAGTGCCTTTGCCTTCAGCTCAGCAGCTGCAGCCTCGCGCTCTGCCTCGGGCAGCTCGTCAACCTTCTTCTGCTCCTTCTTGTCGAGCTTGAAGTTGGGGGTGAAGATTGCATGGGGCTTGCCCATGTGAGAGGAGAGGATCACCTTTGCACCCTTACCCATCAAATACTTGATGGTAGGCAGTGCGCCAACGATTCTCTTATCAGAGGTAATTACGCCGTCCTTCATGGGAACGTTGAAGTCGCAACGAACAAATACCTTTTGTCCCGCAAGAATTTCAACGTCTTCAATTGATTTCTTATTGTAGGTCATTTTTTTGCATTCCTTTCCATATTTTATACGGTTTAAAAAATCCCAGATACATATATCATAACACAAAAACAAAAAATTATCAATAGGAATTTGTGAAAAAATTGGCAAATGACGAATTTTTTATCAAACCTTTTTCAAAAAAGCATAAAACAAACCGCAAAAAAGCAAAATAAAGGCGAAAGAAGGGGGGATTTTGTGAAGATTCTGCTGTTGACCGACCGCATGGGAACGGGAGGAGCCGAAACGCATATTGCACAGCTCGCCCTGGGATTGACCGAAATGGGGAATGCGGTCTCGATCCTGTCGAGCGGCGGGGTGCTTGCCGACGAGCTGGAACGGCAAGGGATCCGACAGTACCGCACGCCGCCCATGACACGCTCGCCCTTCCGTATCCTGTCTCTGCGCCGTTACGTCCGCCGCCTGATCAAGCGCGAGCATTTTCATATTTTGCACGCGCACGCGCGGATCGCGGCACTTCTGATACGCGGATGTGAAGCCCACGGAGCCGCCCCGATCGTCACCGCGCACGCGCACTTCCACAGCAATCCCCTGCTCTCACGCATCTGCTATTGGGGCAGATACACCGTGGCGGTCAGTGAGGATCTGCGCGCATACGTTAGAGAAACCTACGGCGTACCCGCAGAGCGCATCCGCGTCATTCCAAACGGGATCGATCTGACGGAATTCCGACCGAGGCAGGAAGAACGCACCCAAAACAGGATCCTCTTTGCCAGCCGCATGGACTGCGAATGCTCGCTTGGAGCCGAGCTGCTCTGCCGTCTCGCGCCAAGGCTTTCTGCCAAGCATCCCGACCTTAAAATCACGATTGCGGGAGGGGGAACCGCGATCGAGTCGATCCGTCAGCTTGCCAAAGAAGCCAATCAAGCAGTGGGAAGGGAGATCGTCTCCCTTGCAGGCTGGGTACAGGATATGCCGAGCCTGCTTGCAAAGCATGATCTTTTCGTGGGCGTTTCGCGAGCGGCGATCGAGGCAGCGGCATCGGGCTGTGCCGTGATTCTTTGCGGGAACGAGGGCTATAGCGGTATTCTGACGCGAGAATCGGCAGACGACGCGATGATCGGCAATTTCTGTGCGCGCGGCTGTCCTGCGCCCACCGCCGAGCGTCTGGAATCCGACCTTTGCCGCCTTCTGTCCGACCCCGATCACAAGCGGCAGATTGCCGGGGAAGCAAGCGCTATCGTGCGTCAGCGTCTCGGTTCCGATCGGATGTGCCGCGAAACGCTGACGCTTTATCATCGTGCAGTCAAGTCTCCGCCCCAACGAACGCTGACCGTCTGCGGCTATTTCGGTTGCGGAAACACGGGGGACGACGCCATCCTGTTGGGTTTGACCGAGGCATTACAGAGTGCCTGTCCGTCTCTGCATCTGATTGCCTTGACAAAAGCTCCAAGACGCGACCGCCGACGGTTCGGAATCGAATGTGTCGGCAGAAAACGTCCGCTTGCCATCCTCGGTGCCGCACTCCGCTCCGACGCGTTGATGTTCGGCGGTGGATCCCTGCTGCAAAATCTCACCAGCACGCGCTCACTTTCCTACTACCTCGGCTTGATCTGTCTTGCCAAGCACCTGCGTCTTCGCGTCTGCTTCTGTGCGGCAGGGATCGGTCCCCTGATCGGCAAAAGACAGCTCCTCCGCACACGCGATGCGCTGAACACCTGCCACTATATCAGTCTACGTGCCGAGACGTCGGTGCGTCTCTTGCGTTCGATTGGAGTCGATCCCGCAAAGCTTCACGTCGGAGCCGACATGGCTTTTCTGATGCCGACACCGCCCCCCGAGCGCGCGGTCTTTTTTGCAAAGGAGTATGACATTCCAAAGGAACAGCATATCCTCTGCGTCGTTCTGCACGGTGGGAAGGAGACCGCGTATATGCGAGCCGTGATGTTGAGTGCCTTGCATATTCTTTGTCAGCGTCATCATCTCATGCCCGTGTTTTTGATCTTTGACCCCTCAATGGATCGCGCCGCTACGCTTGCGGCATCCCATGCATTAGGCGGACGTGTGATCTCTCTTTGGGAGCCGAGTGACGCCGTCGCCATTCTCTCGCGCGCCGACGCGTTGATCGCCATGCGTCTGCACGCGCTGATCCTCTCAACCGTTGCGGGAACGCCCGCGATCGGGATCCCGACCGACTCACGCGACGACAAGATCTCCGCCTTTGCCGACAGCGTCGGTCAGGAGGTGATCCTCCCCGAGGAGCTTGGTGTTGGAAATCTGGTGGCAAAGACCGAGCAGCTGATCGCCTCGCGCGATTCGTTGCGCCCGATTCTTTCCGATTCCGTGACCGAAATGCGAAAAAAAGCGCGAAAAGACCTTGCAAATATTCTGGAAATGATTTATAATAGTAATCAGTAAAAAGATTGAGAGGATTTTCCATGAAGAATGCACAGCTTGCCGATCTTTTGCGCCCCGAATCGTTTGACGACATTGTGGGACAGGATCACCTGTTTGGAGAAAAGGGTGTGGTGCGCCGTATGCTTGCAGGCGGAAGGATCACGAATATGATCTTTTACGGCCCCCCGGGTACGGGAAAGACCACGGCGGCATCGGTCATTGCAAAACAATCGGGCATGACCTTCCGCAAGCTCAACGCCACGTCGGCGTCTCTTTCGGACATCAAGGACATCATCAGCGAGACCAACAACGTCTTTGGCGCGGGCGGTGTGCTGCTGTATCTTGACGAGATCCAATATTTCAACCGCAAGCAACAGCAGTCTTTGCTCGAATATATGGAGGACGGACGCATCACGTTGATCGCCTCGACCACCGAAAATCCGCACTTCTACGTCTATAACGCCATCCTCTCGCGCTCTTCCCTGTTCGAGTTCAAGCCCGTCACGTCCGTCGCATTGCGTCCCGTGCTTCATCGCGCACTCGACTATCTCAATCGTGAAACAGGCTTGGAAAAGACCGCCGACATCAAGCTATTGGACTATGTTTCAACCTGTGCGCGCGGTGACGTCCGTCACGCCATTGTCCTGTTTGAAAACGCCTATCACGCCGCCGACGCAGAATTGCTCCAAGAGCACGTCGATAGCTTTGACACCTCGGTCAGCTCCTTCAATGACGACACCCACTACGATCTGCTCTCCTGTCTGCAAAAGTCGATCCGAGGCTCGGATCCCGACGCCGCGGCGTTTTACGTTGCCAAGCTGTTGTCCCTGGGAGAACTGATCTCTGTCTGCCGCCGATTGCAGGTGATTGCATCCGAAGACATCGGTCTTGCCTATCCGCAAGCCGCCGTTGTCACACGCGCCTGCTGTGAATCGGCAAAGGAGCTGGGGCTCCCCGAGGCACAGATCCCCTTGGCGCATGCCGCCATTCTGCTTGCCACCTCTCCGAAATCCAATTCGGCGTATCTTGCCGTAAATGCCGCCGCTGAGGATATCCGACGCGGCATGGGCATCAACGTTCCCACGCATTTGCAAAGTCCGCTGTTCAAGGGCTACAAGTACCCCCACGATTACGAGAATCACTACGTACCCCAGCAGTATCTCCCCGACGATCTGCAAAGAAAGGTCTATTATCAGCCCGCGCCCAACAAAACCGAGCAAGCCGCCGCAGAGTATTGGAAAAAGATCAAAACGAAGTAAGATTATTTTAGACTTAAAAAAGTCTCGATTAACTAATCAAAGCACCTTCCCCGCCATCTAAAATGAAATATGGAGAAAATTATGAATCCACTCGATTTAGTTATAGACCTTTTATGGGATTTGCTATGTTGTCAAAAGAACGGCAAATAGCACACAGAACCACACTATGTATACTGTTCCCAAAACGAAAGGATTTTTTAAATGAAGATTGTTTCTGTACCGTGTTCCTATCTGAAAAACTGCAAAAAAATGATTGTAGCAGACCAATATTTTATTCTATTAACAGGACGTTCTGTTTTAATATTAACCAAAGAAATGGAATTGGTCAAGCAAATAGACGGCTTTCAATATGTGTATGACGGAAAATTATCTCCCGATGGAACAAAACTGTTACTTATCTCAAATGGAGCAAACTTTTATATGCTGTCTTTGGACCGCTTGGAATTGCTTTGGAAGGCTCGGGTAAAAGAGGGTAAGTATTGTAATTTAGAGGGGCGTGGTATTTGGACATTAGACGGAACTCGCTTTTTGTTTGTTATTTTCGATCAAAAAACTATCCAATATAAAATTCGATCTTATAATGCATTGGACCCGAATGACTCATATGATGAAACGACTTTATCCAAGTCACATCGAATCCATGAGATTCTGACAATTCCATCACAAAACGCATATGTTCTTTTGGTACAAGACATATTAGATATACAGTTTAATTTGCCTTCGCGTCCGCTCAAACTTCTGGTTTATCAATCAGGTATATGTCAAGAATTTGTTTTGCATTCTAAAAAAGGAATTCCATTGGGAATGGATTATCAAGAATATTTGAACAAATTGGTTATTTATACCGACGAAGAAACTTTTTCATGCAACCTAAACGGAGAAAACATTTCTAAGATTTCACTTGATGATCCGGATAAAAGCAGTAGCCTAAATCCATTTGCTTATTATGGGATGACTCAAATCAAACAAATAGCAGCATCCCAAAATGGACAATATGTGTTCATTGCCTCTACCTATGGATTTGATATATGCGGCAAGGATAGCGGCGATGTGCTTTTTTCTAAAGAATATGGATTTGGGGCAGAAAATTTCACGGAGATAAAAGAAAATCTTATTGTAGTTTGCCAATATACAGGAAAGGCGTCCATGTATAAAATTCAATAATCGTTAATTATCCATCAACATGGATTCTCTTGAGTTTAGGAACACAAGGGTAGGGTTCCCTGTGTTCTGTTTATTTGATGAAAAACGTGCAAAAAACATTGAAAATTCACTTCTCAAAGCCTTGACAACCCTTCTTGTTTGTGCTATAATTGAGAACGATTCTCAATTATAAAGGAAACAAGCATGAAAAAGGTTTACAACACAGGGGGACGGCGCGAGCTGATCGAATTCCTCTCGCAAAATCCCGACCGACAATTTACCACCGAGGAGCTTTGCCTGGCGGTCAACGGCGATACCGCACACGGAAAAAGCAGTGTCTACCGTCATCTCACCTCGCTTTGCCAAGACGAGATCGTCCGCAAATTCCGCAGTGAGGAACGCAATTGCAGTGTTTATCAATATGTGGGAGATCGCTGTGATTGCGGCAAGCATTTCCATGAAAAATGTCTGCGTTGCGGTCAGATCAGCCACCTCGACTGCACAGACTCGATCGAATTTGCCGCGCATCTGTTAAAGGAGCACGGCTTTGCGGTCGATTGCGGTCAGTCGATCCTCTATGGGGTTTGTGCCGCCTGCCGCTCACAGAAAGGGGGACAAGCCTGATGGATATGCTGTTACATCATCTGCTGGATGTTCTTTCCCACTCCATTTTAGAAACCCTCAAGCTCCTTCCCTTTCTCTTTCTCACCTATCTGCTGATGGAATTTTTGGAGCATAAATCGGGGGACGCCGCCGCAAAATGGCTGGGTCGCTCGGGCAAGGTCGGTCCTCTGATCGGCGGTGCGCTTGGGATTCTGCCCCAGTGTGGCTTTTCCGCCGCGGCGTCGGGGCTCTATACGGGTCGCATCATCACCACAGGTACGCTGATCGCAGTCTACCTTTCGACCTCGGATGAAATGCTGCCGATCCTCATCTCCAACGGCGCACCGCTCCCGCTTATTTTGAAGATCCTCGCCACCAAATTGATCATTGGCGTGGTCGCGGGCTTTCTGATCGATCTGATCACGCGTCTGCTTCGCAAGGGTGAACCGCAGGAGCCGCAGATCGAGGAGCTTTGCGAGCGCGAGCATTGCAGCTGTCAGGATCATTTTCTGCTCTCCGCGCTCAAGCACACCCTGCGCATCACGGGCTTCATTCTCATTTTTACGTTTTTGCTCAATCTTGTCATTCACGGCGTAGGCGAGGACAAGCTTGGCACACTTCTTTCCGCCACCCCCGTTGTCGGCAATCTTGTGGCGGCATTGGTAGGTCTGATCCCCAACTGTGCCTCCTCCGTTGTTTTGACCGAGCTGTATCTCAACGGGATCCTCTCCGCAGGCGCGATGCTCTCGGGACTTCTCGTCAATGCGGGCATCGGACTCGCCCTCCTCTTCCGAAACAACCGACCCGTGCGGGACTCGCTCCGCATCGTTGCCATCCTCTGGTGCATCGGTGCAGTTTCAGGTATCCTGATCGACCTTACACCGCTTTTTTGATGTATATTTTTCGTGGGGAAACTTTTGAAAAAGTTTCCCAACACGCTTTCAAAACTTTTCAAACAATTTTTTATTGCTGTTTGATTAACTTCTGTGCGCTTAA